>NZ_VMMF01000016.1:0-191136 GCF_013277075.1 Streptococcus sp. 959 | reverse complement strand
GAGGTAGGTAAGGAAGGTCACTCCTTAACGCAACCCGAATTGCCAGAAGCTACAGTAGAGTCTAAAGGAACTCAAGAATCTGGTAAGGAAGGCCAATCCTTAACGCAACCCGAATTGCCAGAAGCTACAGTAGAGTCTAAAGGAACTCAAGAATTTGGTAAGGAAGGCCAATCTTTAACTCAACCTGCATTACCAGAAGCTACAGTCGCAGTTAAAGGAACTCAAGAGGCAGGTAAAGAAGGTCAATCTTTAGTACAGCCAGAACTACCAGAGGCTACAGTAGAGTCTAAAGGAACTCAGGAGGAAGGTAAGGAAGGTCAATCTTTAGCACAGCCAGAACTACCAGAGGCTACAGTAGAGTCTAAAGGAACTCAAGAGGTAGGTAAGGAAGGTCAATCTTTAACGCAACCAGAACTACCAGAGGCTACAGTAGAGTCTAAAGGAACTCAAGAGGAAGGTAAGGAAGGCCAATCTTTAACGCAACCTGAACTACCAGAAGCTCAAGTAGAAGTAAAAGGAACTCAAGAGGAAGGCAAGGAAGGTCAAGCACTTGTTCAAGATCAGTTACCTGAGTATAAGGTGACTGAGGGAACCCTTGTTGAAGAATCAACTACAGAAATTGACTACAAAACTGAAACGACTGAGGATCCAACTAAGTATACAGACGAAGAAACTGTCCTACGAAATGGTGAAAAAGGAAGTCAAGTTACCAAAACAACCTATAAAACGGTAGAAGGTGTCAAAACTGACCAAGTTCTTTCAACCAGTACGGAAGTGACTAAGGAGCCTGTAAATCAACAGGTAAGCCGTGGTACAAAACCAATTGAAGGAACTCTTGTAGAGGAAAGCCTTGAAAAGATTCCATTCAAAGAAAAGATTGAAGAAGATAATCAACTGAAAAAAGGTTTAGAAGTCGTAGCTCAAGAAGGGAAAGAAGGTCAGAAAAAAATCACTAAGACCTTTAATACTATCAAAGGAGTTAAGACTGAGGATGCACCAAAAGTAACAGAAGAAGTTATTGAGGCCCCTCAAGACCGAATTTTGAAACGTGGTACTAAGAGCTTTGAAAAACCAGTATTGACCATCACTGCAGTTGAACCTAAGGATTTGAAACGGACTTCAGATGTTAAATACAGTCTAGAAAATCCAAGCAAGGCGGCCATTAAATCTATCACCTTAACTCTGAAAAAAGGTGATGAGATTGTGAAAACTTTAAATGTTTCACCTGACAACTTGACAGCTAGCCTGACAGATCTGCAATACTATAAGGATTATAAACTTGAAACTAAGATGGTTTATGACCGTGGTGAAGGCGATGAGGAAGTAGTTCTGAATGAAGAACCTCTAAGAATTGACCTCAAAAAAGTTGAAATCAAAAATATCAAAGAAACAAGCTTGATGAGTGTGGACGCTGACGGTAATGAAACAGATACTAGTTTGCTTACAGAAAAACCAGCCGATGTTGCCCCACTTTACCTACGAGTTACAACTCACGACAACAAAGTTACACGACTTGCTGTTGACAAGATTGAAGAAGTAGAAAAAGATGGAAAAACTTTATACAAAGTTACTGCCAAAGCACCGGACTTAGTTCAACGTAATGCTGATAACACACTTAAAGAAGAGTATGTTCATTACTTTGAAAAACAAAAAGCAAAAGAAGGTAATGTTTACTACAACTTCAATGAGCTTGTAAAAGATATGAAAGCTAACCCTAGCGGTGAGTTCAAACTTGGTGCAGATTTGAATGCTGCTAATGTTCCAACACCAAATAAAGAGTATGTTCCTGGTACATTTAGAGGTAAGTTATCAAGTGTTGAGGGACAACGTTATTCAATCCACAATATGACACGTCAATTATTTGGTGGTATTGAAGGTGGTTCGGTTAAAGATGTTAACTTGGCTAATGTCGATATTAATATGCCTTGGATTGATAACATTTCTGCTCTTGCTAGAACTGTTAAAAATGCTACGGTTGAGAATATTAAAGTAACTGGTAGCATCACTGGTAGAGATGGAATTGCCGGACTTGTTAACAAATTAGATAACGGCGGACAACTTACTAATGTTGCTTATATTGGTAAACTTACTGGCGTAGGTGATAGAGGTTGGGATTTCGGTGGCATGGTTGGCGAAATCTGGAAAGGTAATGTTGATAAAGGATATGTAGAAGCTGATATAGTTGCTAATAAAGCTCGTATCGGTGGATTTGTTGCTAGATCGGATAACGGTTCTGATCCTAACGGAATTGGTAAATATGGTTCTGTTCGTAACGTTGTTACTAAAGGAACTATTAAGGTAAATACACCTGTTGAAGTAGGTGGTTTCCTTAGTAAGAACTGGGCATGGGGTAAAGTTGCAGACTCTGTGTCTATGATGAAAGTTGAAAATGGTGAAGTGTTCTATGGATCTAAAGATATTGACGAAGATGGTGGATACTTCTCAAATAACGCTTTAGAACGTAACTTTATCGTAAAAGATGTAAGTACAGGTAAACGTTCATTTAAATTCTCTGTTTCTAACCGAATTAAAGAAGTGTCTCAAGATGAAGCTGACCAGAAAATTGCAACATTAGGAATTACAGCTAATGATTATGTTATCAAGCCTCTTGTTTCAGATACATTAAATAATGTTAAACCAAAATCTGACACTTATAAAGATACTCAAGACTACGACGCATCTCGTGAGCTTGCTTACCGTAATATCGAAAAACTTCAACCGTTCTATAACAAAGAATGGATTGTAAATCAAGGTAACAAGATTCCTGCTGGATCAAACTTATTAACGAAAGAAGTATTGTCTGTAACTGCAATGAAAGGAAATGACTTTGTCACAGACCTTACAGATGCTGACCATATTATGATTCACTATGCAGATAAGACAAAAGAAATCTTAACAATTTCACCAAAAGATTCTCAAGTTAAGCAAGTGAAAGAATATAGTATCGCTGAACTTGGTGAAGTTGTTTATACACCAAACATGCTTGTTAAAGATCGTGCTGACTTAATCAGTGCTATCGAAAGTAAATTGAGTCCAGTAGAATTACAATCTGACCCGATTTACCAACACTTGGGTAGAACTGGTGGCAACAAAGTCAATGCAATTAAGGATTTGTACTTAGAAGAAAGCTTCAAGTATGTTAAAGATAACCTTAATAAATTTGTTACGAAGTTAGTGGAAAATGAAGATCACCAACTGAACACAGATGAAGCTGCAAAACGTGCCTTGATTAAGAAAATCGATGACAATAAGGCTGCAGTTCTTCTTGGTTTGTCTTACCTCAACCGTTACTACGGAGTTAAATTCGATGACTTTAATATTAAAGAATTAATGTTATTCAAACCTGACTTCTACGGTAAGAACGTTAGTGTCTTAGATAGAATCATTAATATTGGCTCTAAAGAAAGTTATATTAAGGGTGATCGTACTCACGATGCTTATCGTGAAGTAATCGCTGGTGCTACTGGTAAAGGTAATTTACATGAGTTCTTGAAATACAATATGGAACTCTTCACAAGTGACACAGACTTAAACGATTGGTTCATAAAAGCAACTAAAGATAATGTATATGTCGTTGAGCCGAAAACAACAACACCTGAATTCGCAGATAAGAAACACAGAGCATACGAAGGATTAAACAACGACGTACATGGTAAGATGATCCTCCCACTTCTTAACTTAAAAGATGCTCACATGATTCTAATCTCAACATACAATACACTAGCGTACAGTTCATTTGAGAAATACGGTAAGAACACAGCAGCAGAGCGTGAAGCATTCAAACCTGAAATCGATAAAGTGGCAAAAGCTCAACAAAATTATCTAGACTTCTGGTCTCGTTTATCATTGGATAAAGTTCGTAATCAACTACTTAAGAGCAATAACATGGTACCAACACCAGTACTAGATAACCAAAACTATCCAGAAGGTACTGACAAATACGGTCACACTAACAGCGGTAAAGATGTCGCTCCAGTTCGTGAATTGTACGGACCAACAGGTCGTTACCATGCTACTGACTGGCGTATGGGAGCTGTAGCTCGTATCTACGGTAATCCTTATAAAGATGATTCAGTTTTCTTCATGGTTACCAATATGATTAGTGACTTTGGTATCTCTGCATTTACTCACGAAACGACTCACGTAAACGACCGTATGGTTTACTTAGGTGGTTCAAGACACCGTGAAGGAACTGATTTAGAGGCATTCGCACAAGGTATGTTACAATCACCTGCTGAAACAAGTCCAAACGGTGACTTTAAAGCACTAGGATTGAACATGGCCTACGAACGTCCAAATGATGGAAATCAATGGTATAACACTAATCCAAACGACCTCACTTCTCGCGCTGAAATCGATCATTACATGAAAGGTTTCAATGATACGCTCATGCTTCTTGACTACCTTGAAGGTGAAGCCGTTCTTGATAAACAGGATAAAGCCTTAAATAGTGCTTGGTTCAAGAAAGTGGATAAAAAATTACGTAACGCTAATACGAAGAACCAGTATGATGAGGTTCGTGATTTGAATGCAGAAGAAAAAGAATATAACTTAACTTCTGTTAACGATCTAGTAGACAAGAATTTCATGACCAAGCACGGTCCTGGTAATGGTACTTATGACCCAACTGGATTTGGCTCTGCCTATGTAACGGTGCCTATCACTGCTGGTATCTATGGTGGTAATACAAGTGAAGGAGCTCCAGGAGCAATGTCATTCAAACATAACACCTTCCGTATGTGGGGTTACTTTGGATATGAGAAAGGCTTCCTAAATTATGCTTCTAACATGTTGAAAAATGAGTCTAAAAAAGCTGGTCATGCTACTCTAGGTGATGACTTTATCATTAAGAAAGTTTCTGATGGTAAATTTAATACTCTAGAAGATTGGAAGAAAGCATACTTCAAAGAAGTTGTTGATAAGGCTAAAGCAGGATTTAATGCTGTTGAAATCGATGGAACAACTTATAATAGTTACGATGAATTAAAACAAGCATTTGCTGCAGCTGTTGATAAAGATAAAGCAACTCTTAATAATGGCTCAGTTAAATTTGATAATACCGTATCACTTAAAGAGAAGCTCTTCAAGAAACTTCTTCAACAAACAAACAGCTTTAAAACTTCAATCTTTAAATAATTGAACTCTCTCATCTGCTTTGCGGATGAGGGTTTTCTTATTTTGTGCTATACTTAAGGTATGCATAGAAAAACAGTGATTGATTTTAGGGCTTTGGGGGAGAGATACATCTTTACCCAGCCCATTAAAGAGTTGAAAACGAGAAATGTAGCAGAAGTAACAGCCTTATTGGCACAAGTGGAAAGCTACCAAGAGCAGGGCTACTATGTGGTGGGCTATGTCAGCTACGAGGCTGCACCTGCTTTTGAGGAGAAATTAGCAGTTCACAAGGCTCCTTTATTGGACGAGTATTTGCTTTACTTTACTGTTCATGATAGGGTGGAAACATCCCTTATTCCTCTGATTTATGACGAGGTTAATTTGCCGTCTGATTGGCAGGAAGTAACGTCTGCAGCAAACTATGAAAAGGCTATTGCTCAGATTCACCATCATTTGCGGCAGGGAGACACCTATCAGGTCAACTATACCGTCCAACTCAAGCAAGATTTAAGCGCTAATCCTTTTGCCATCTACAATCGCATGGTGGTAGAGCAGGAGGCGGGCTACAATGCCTATGTTGAACATGACGAGATGGCAGTGATTTCCATGAGTCCAGAACTCTTTTTTGAGCAAAATGACCGTGAGTTGACAACGCGACCAATGAAGGGAACGACTCAGCGTGGCATGACTGACCAAGAAGACTTGGAGCAGGCCAGTTGGTTAGAGCAGGATCCCAAAAATCGCTCTGAAAATATGATGATTGTGGACCTCTTGCGCAACGATATGAACCGTATTTCTGAAGTGGGAAGTGAGCATGTGGAGCGTTTGTGTCAAGTGGAGCAATATTCGACTGTCTGGCAGATGACTTCGACCATCAAGAGTCAGTTGCGAGAGGATGTGGATTTGGTTACCATTTTTCGCTCTCTCTTTCCTTGTGGTTCCATAACGGGCGCACCGAAAATTGCGACTATGGAAATCATTAAGGACTTGGAACCACAACCGCGTGGAGTCTACTGTGGAACCATTGGTCTCTTGCTTCCAAATGGACGACGGATTTTCAATGTCGCCATTCGGACCATTCAACTGTATCAAGGGAAAGCCATCTATGGAGTTGGCGGAGGCATTACATGGGATAGCACTTGGGAATCTGAATACCGCGAGGTTCATCAAAAGGCAGCCGTTCTTTATCGTAAACAAGCTCGTTTCAAACTGATTACTACAGGGAAAATCAGCCAGAAGAACTTGTTGTTTGAGAATCAACATATAGAAAGGCTGAGAAAAGCTAGTCGATATTTTGCCTTTCCTTTTGATGCAGAAGACTTAAGACAAAAGATAGAGGAAGAGTGTCAGGCTTGTGATGCTAATCAAGATTACCGCTTGCGAATTTCTCTCAGCAAGTCTGGAGAGATAGAAGTCGATCGCCAAGTATTAACACCCCTTAGTACAAGCTTTTGTCAGGTCCAACTCTGCCTTCAGGAAGCCAATTTGCAGCAAGCCTTTACCTACTTTAAGACAACTCACAGACCGCATTTGAGCTTAGGGGAACAAGAGATCATTTACCACAATAAGTCTGGAGAACTTCTTGAAACCTCTATTGGAAATCTGGTCTTAAAAATTAATGGGAAACTCTACACAACGCCTATCCGACTTGGAATCTTGCCAGGAATTTACCGTCAGTATTTACTAGAAACAGGACAAGTAGAAGAGAAAGTCTTGACCTTGACAGACTTAGCCCAAGTTGAGGCTATATATGGCTGTAATGCAGTGAGAGGTTTGTATGAGTTATTTATTCAAAAACAAAAATAAGAATTGTAATGAAAAGTTATAAGAACTAGGATTGATTTTTCCTTGAATTGAAGAAATAAATCTGATAAAATAAACATGAAATCGATATCATAATTATGGGAGAAAAAGATGAACAAACGTCTATTTTTAAAAATGAGTCTGGCTACATTGCCAGTTTTAGCCTTGTTTTCACAACCAGTTTTAGCGGAAGAAAACATTCATTTTTCTAGTTGTAAGGAAGCTTGGGCTAATGGCTATTCGGATCTTCATGAGGGGGATCCTGGTTATTCTGCCAAGTTAGACCGCGATCATGATGGTGTGGCTTGCGAATTGAAAAATGCTCCTAAGGGTGCCTTTAAAGCAAAACAAGCAACTGCGGCTCAAACCAACACAACTTCATCTACAACAAGTGGTTGGGTTAAGCAAGATGGTGCATGGTATTACTTTGATGGAAATGGAAATCCAGTGAAAAATACTTGGCAAGGAAGTTATTATCTGAAAGCAGACGGAAAAATGGCCCAGAGCGAATGGATTTATGATGATTCTTATCAAGCTTGGTATTACTTGAAATCAGATGGATCTTATGCTTACAGTACATGGCAAGGAGCTTACTACCTTAAATCAAACGGTAAAATGGCTAAAGGTGAATGGGTTTATGACTCTTCTTACCAAGCCTGGTATTACTTGAAATCAGATGGATCTTATGCTCGCAATGCTTGGCAAGGGAACTACTATTTGAAATCGGATGGTAAAATGGCTAAAGGTGAATGGGTTTATGATGCTACCTATCAAGCTTGGTATTACTTGAAATCAGATGGATCTTATGCTTATAGTACATGGCAAGGAAATTACTATTTAAAATCGAATGGTAAAATGGCTGTCAATGAATGGGTTGATGGTGGACGTTATTATGTTGGCGCTGACGGAGTTTGGAAGGAAGGTCAAGCAAGTACAGCTTCTTCTAGTAATGATAGCAATAGTGAATATTCTGCTGCTTTAGGAAAGGCAAAAAGTTATAATTCGTTATTCCACATGTCAAAAAAACGTATGTATAGACAATTAACTTCTGATTTTGATAAATTTTCAAATGATGCAGCTCAATATGCGGTTGATCATTTAGAAGCCGATTATAAATATAATGCCTTATTTAATGCTAAGAACTATAGAAAATTATTTAATATGTCTAAGTCTCGTCTCATCAATCAATTGACCTCTTCTATAGATGGCTTTACAGAGGAAGAAGCTAACTATGCAATTAATCATTTAGATGACTAACAGATACTGGTAGGCGAAAAATTCTTTATAATTCATTTACGCAAACCTTTGCATAAATGAGTGAATTTTGTTATACTAGTACTGTAAGCATTTTCAATTAATTCATAATGAAAAAGGAGAATATGATGAGTCAAAAGATTATTGGGATTGACCTTGGTGGAACTTCTATCAAATTTGCAATCTTAACAACAGCAGGAGAAATCCAAGAAAAATGGTCTATCAAGACCAACATTTTGGATGAGGGAAGTCATATCGTTGATGATATGATTGAGTCTATTCAACATCGTTTGGACTTGCTTGGATTGGCAGCAGCGGACTTCCAAGGAATTGGGATGGGATCACCAGGTGTGGTTGATCGTGAAAAAGGAACTGTTATTGGTGCCTACAACCTCAACTGGAAAACCCTTCAACCAATCAAAGAAAAAATTGAAAAAGCCTTGGGTATCCCATTCTTCATCGATAATGATGCCAACGTAGCAGCTCTTGGTGAGCGCTGGATGGGTGCTGGTGATAACCAACCAGACGTTGTCTTTATGACACTCGGTACTGGTGTTGGTGGCGGTATCGTCGCTGAAGGTAAACTGCTTCACGGTGTTGCTGGTGCAGCAGGTGAGCTTGGTCACATCACTGTTGACTTTGACCAACCAATCGCATGTACTTGCGGTAAGAAAGGTTGCCTTGAGACAGTTGCCTCAGCAACAGGGATTGTCAACTTGACTCGTCGTTATGCTGATGAATACGAAGGCGATGCAGCCTTGAAACGCTTGATTGATAATGGAGAAGAAGTAACCGCTAAGACTGTCTTTGATCTTGCAAAAGAAGGAGACGACCTTGCTTTGATCGTTTATCGTAACTTCTCACGTTACTTGGGAATCGCTTGTGCTAACATCGGTTCAATCCTAAACCCATCAACAATCGTTATCGGTGGCGGTGTGTCAGCTGCAGGAGAATTCCTTCTACAAGGCGTTCAAAAAGTGTACGACGAAAATACCTTCCCACAAGTACGCACATCCACTAAATTGGCTCTTGCAACTCTAGGAAATGACGCTGGAGTTATCGGAGCAGCATCACTTGTATTGCAATAAAATAAAAAAGGAGAAAATTGCTTTCCAGAAGCGAGTAATTTTCCTCCTTTCTTTTTTTATGCTATACTAGTTAGGACAATAAATGAGGTGAGAGAGAATGACAAAAGCAGATACTATTTTTAAAGAAAATATTGAACGAATCCTCAAAGACGGTGTCTTTTCTGAGCAGGCCCGTCCCAAGTACAAGGATGGGACGGTTGCCAACTCTAAGTACGTAACGGGTGCCTTTGCCGAGTATGACTTGGCAAAGGGGGAATTCCCCATCACAACCTTGCGTCCTATTGCTATCAAATCAGCTATCAAAGAAGTGCTCTGGATTTACCAAGATCAGTCCAATAGCCTAGAAGTGCTAAATAGCAAGTACAATGTTCACTACTGGAATGACTGGGAAGTGGGGGATACAGGAACCATTGGTGAGCGCTATGGTGCTGTTGTTAAGAAACACGACATCATCAATAAGATTCTCAAGCAGCTGGAAGCCAACCCTTGGAACCGCCGCAATATTATCTCGCTCTGGGATTACCAAGCTTTTGAGGAGACAGACGGCCTTCTTCCGTGCGCCTTTCAGACCATGTTTGATGTCCGCCGTGTAGATGGAGAAATCTATCTGGATGCGACCTTGACCCAGCGCTCCAATGATATGCTGGTGGCCCACCACATCAATGCTATGCAGTACGTGGCTCTCCAAATGATGATTGCCAAGCATTTTGGCTGGAAGGTTGGGAAGTTCTTCTACTTCATCAACAACCTCCATATCTATGACAATCAATTTGAACAAGCTCAGGAATTGCTCCGTCGGGAGCCGTCAAACTGCCAACCACGTTTGGTCTTAAATGTGCCAGATAAGACCAATTTCTTTGATATCAAAGCAGAAGATTTTGAGTTGGTGGATTATGACCCTGTTAAGCCACAGTTGAAGTTTGACCTAGCTATTTAATACTCTTCGAAAATCTCTTCAAACCACGTCAGCGTCGCTTCATCTACAACCTCAAAGCAGTGCTTTGAGCAACCTGCGGCTAGCTTCTTAGTTTGCTCTTTGATTTTCATTGAGTATAAAAGAATAGAAAAAAGAAGTTGAGACAATAAATCCCAACTTCTTTTGTTTCTTAACGTGATACGCGACGACGAGCTGCTTTTTTACGATTTTCTTCGATGAAAGCTGCTTTTTGCTCTTCTGGTTCGATTACTTTCTTTTTAAATGCGTATACCGCGCCTGCAAGTGCAGCGACAGTTCCTGCGACACCTGTTACAAGACCTTTAGCGAATCCTTTAGCCATGAGTCTTCCTCCTTTATATTCTCAACCAGTCAGCCTCTTCAAGAGGTCACATTTTTCTGACTGATCTTTTTGTGTTATAATAATAGTAACGAAAAAATGGGAATTTTTCAAGGAAAAAAGATGAAAACAAAAATAATTGTGATTGTTGGACCGACTGCTGTTGGAAAGACAGCTCTAGCCATTGAAGTTGCAAAGCGTTTTAATGGCGAAGTTGTTAGTGGCGATAGTCAGCAGGTTTACCGAGGTCTAGATATTGGGACAGCTAAGGCTAGTCCAGAAGAGCAGGCAGCTGTTCCTCATCATTTAATCGATGTTAGAGAGGTAACCGAGTCTTACTCGGCTTTTGATTTTGTTTCAGAAGCTAAGATGGCGATTGAGGACATTCAAAGTCGTGGTAAACTGGCCATTATTGCTGGTGGTACTGGACTTTATATCCAGAGCTTGTTAGAAGGCTACCATCTAGGTGGGGAGACTCCCCATGAGGAGATTTTAGCTTATCGAGCTAGTTTAGAGCCTTATACAGATGAGGAATTAGCCCATTTGGTGGAGCAAGCAGGCCTTGAAATTCCTCAGTTTAATCGTCGTCGTGCTATGCGTGCCTTGGAAATTGCCCATTTTGGTCAGAATTTGGAAAATCAAGAGACCTTGTATGAACCATTGATCATCTGCTTGGATGATGAACGCAGTCAACTTTATGAGCGCATCAATCGCCGAGTGGATCTGATGTTTGAGGCTGGTCTTTTGGATGAGGCCAAGTGGCTCTTTGATCATTATCCTGATGTGCAGGCTGCTAAAGGCATTGGCTATAAGGAACTCTTTCCTTATTTCCGTGGGGAGCAGACCTTGGAGGAAGCGAGTGAGAGTCTCAAACAGGCTACCCGTCGTTTTGCTAAGCGTCAGCTGACCTGGTTCCGTAATCGCATGCAGGTCACCTTTTATCAGATTGGAGAATCTGGTGTGCAAGACCGCATTTTAAGCCAGATAGAGGAGTTTTTAGATGATTGAAACGGAGAAAAAAGAGGAACGCGTCCTGCTGATCGGTGTGGAATTGCAAGGCATGGACAATTTTGACCTCTCTATGGAAGAATTGGCCAGTCTAGCCAAGACGGCTGGGGCAGTCGTTGTAGATAGCTACAGGCAAAAACGTGAAAAATATGACTCCAAGACCTTTGTCGGCTCTGGTAAGTTGGAAGAAATTGCGCTCATGGTGGATGCAGAAGAGATTACCACTGTCATTGTCAACAATCGCTTGACTCCGCGACAAAATGTCAATCTGGAGGAAGTTCTCGGTGTTAAGGTCATTGACCGTATGCAGTTGATTTTGGATATCTTTGCCATGCGGGCTCGAAGCCATGAAGGGAAGCTCCAAGTTCACCTAGCCCAGCTCAAATACCTCTTGCCTCGTTTGGTTGGTCAGGGGATTATGCTCAGTCGTCAGGCAGGAGGAATTGGTTCCCGTGGACCTGGAGAAAGCCAGCTGGAGTTGAACCGTCGTAGTGTTCGCAATCAAATCACGGATATCGAGCGTCAGCTCAAGGTGGTTGAGAAAAATCGGGCGACAGTTCGAGAAAAACGTCTGGAGTCGAGTACCTTTAAGATTGGTTTGATTGGTTATACTAATGCTGGGAAGTCAACTATTATGAACACCTTGACCAGTAAGACTCAGTATGAAGCGGACGAGCTATTTGCGACTCTAGATGCGACGACTAAGAGTATCCATCTGGGGGGAAATCTCCAAGTAACTTTGACAGATACCGTTGGCTTTATCCAAGATTTGCCGACAGAGTTGGTGTCCAGTTTTAAGTCGACCTTGGAAGAAAGCAAGCATGTGGACCTTCTGGTTCATGTTATCGATGCCAGCAATCCTTACCACGAGGAGCATGAAAAAACGGTTCTGTCTATTATGAAAGACTTGGATATGGAAGATATTCCTCGCCTAACCCTTTATAATAAAGCGGATTTGGTGGAGGATTTCACGCCGACCCAAACGCCCTATGCTCTCATTTCTGCCAAGTCTAAGGATAGTCGTGAGAACTTGCAGGCTTTGTTTTTAGAGAAAATCAAGGATATTTTTGAGAGATTTACCCTGCGCGTGCCTTTTTCTAAGTCTTACAAGATTCATGATTTGGAAAGTGTTGCGATTCTGGAAGAACGTGATTATCAGGATGACGGGGAAGTCATTACAGGCTACATTTCTGAAAAAAATAAATGGAGGTTAGAGGAATTTTATGACTGATATTAAAACTTTGGCTCTAAAGTATGGAGGCTATACAAGTTTGGATAAGGTCTATCTAGATCAACTTCTAGCTGGTAAAACAGAGCAGGAGCAGTTGGCACTGATCACTCCTCCGCCAAGTGTGGTCAATGCCTATTTTGCAGAACTCTACCAGAAAAAGAGTCCTGAGGCTGCGACGGATTATTTTGCAGAAGTCAGTCAGGAACTGAACCTCTACAATGCTGAGCCAAGTTTCACCCTAGAAAATAAGCCTTTTATTAGGCTTAATCTGTCTGGTAAATCCTTTGGTTTTTGCTATGAGAGAGAGGGCCTTGGTCGAATTTTCTCTGAGAATGAAGAGAAGATTTCAGATGACTTGCTTTTTGAGATTGCACAAATTTTCCCCCATCAGCTAGTCTTTGAAGAGTCTGGAAAGATTTACATGAAGGCAGTCGGAGATGAGGAAGTTGTTAACGTGGAGAGTCTGACAGCTTTGACAGACTTGGAAAGCTTGGCTGATGGTCGTAAACGTCTCAAAGGCTACAGCCAAGAGGATTTACTGCAAGAAGCTACTGCTTTTTCTGGCAAGCGCTATTTCCGATCGGAAAACCGCACAGCTATGTTATATATTGATTAATTAGAAAGTATCGAATGGATATTCAATTTTTAGGAACAGGGGCTGGTCAGCCCTCTAAAGCCCGCAACGTTTCAAGTCTTGCCCTGAAACTTTTGGATGAAATTAACGAAGTTTGGCTCTTTGACTGTGGAGAAGGAACGCAAAATCGCATTCTGGAAACTACGATTCGACCACGGAAGGTCAGCAAAATCTTTATCACACACTTGCACGGAGACCATATCTTTGGTTTGCCAGGATTTCTCTCTAGTCGTGCCTTTCAAGCCAATGAAGAGCAGACAGATTTGGAAATCTACGGCCCGCAAGGTATCAAGTCTTTTGTATTGACCAGTCTACGAGTGTCAGGTTCACGCCTGCCCTATAAGATTCATTTCCATGAATTTGACCAAGATTCTCTAGGGAAAATTCTTGAAACAGATAAATTCACGGTGTATGCGGAAGAGTTGGACCACACTATTTTTTGTGTTGGTTATCGTGTCATGCAAAAGGACCTAGAAGGAACGCTAGATGCTGAAAAACTCAAGTCTGCTGGTGTCCCATTTGGCCCGCTTTTTGGGAAAATCAAAAACGGTCAGGACGTTGTTCTTGAAGACGGTACTGAAATCAAGGCAACAGACTATATCTCAGCTCCCCGTCCAGGTAAAATTATCACTATTTTAGGAGACACTCGAAAAACGGATGCCAGTGTGCGTCTAGCTGTCAATGCTGATGTCCTTGTCCATGAATCTACTTATGGCAAGGGTGATGAAAAGATTGCTCGTAACCATGGTCACTCAACCAACATGCAGGCAGCGCAGGTCGCAGTAGAAGCAGGTGCTAAACGCCTCTTGCTCAACCATATCAGTGCCCGTTTCCTCTCAAAGGATATCAGCAAGCTCAAAAAAGACGCTGCTAGTGTTTTTGAAAATGTCCATGTGGTCAAAGACTTGGAAGAAGTGGAAATCTAAAAGATTGGGAAAGGATAAGTATGCCTACTATTCTTATTACAGGAGCTAGCGGTGGTCTAGCCCAAGAAATGGTCAAACTCTTGCCAAATGACCAACTCATCTTGCTTGGTAGAAATAAGGAAAAATTAGTCCAACTCTACGGAAACCATCCCCATGCAGAATTGATTGAAATCGATATTACCGATGACTCAGCCTTAGAAACTCTGGTAACAGACCTCTATCTCCGCTATGGCAAGATTGATGTCTTAATTAACAATGCTGGTTACGGGATTTTTGAAGAATTTGACCAGATTTCTGACCAAGATATTCACCAGATGTTTGAGGTCAATACCTTTGCCCTAATGAATCTGTCTCGTCGCCTTGCGGCTCGAATGAAGGAAAGTCGAAAAGGCCATATTATCAATATTGTTAGCATGGCAGGTTTGATTGCTACTGGCAAGTCTAGTCTCTACTCAGCCACTAAGTTTGCAGCCATTGGTTTTTCAAATGCTCTGCGCCTCGAACTTATGCCATATGGAGTCTATGTGACAACAGTCAATCCAGGACCTATCCGTACAGGATTTTTTGACCAAGCGGACCCAGATGGAACCTATCTCAAATCGGTTGACCGTTTCCTACTAGAAGCAGATGTAGTGGCTAAAAAGATTGTTAAGATTATAGGGAAAAACAAACGAGAACTCAATCTCCCGATTTTGTTGAACCTAGCCCATAAGTTTTATACTCTCTTTCCCAAGCTAGCTGATAAGTTGGCAGGGGGAATCTTTAATTATAAATAAAAAGAACCAATGTGTAGGTTATTGCTAGCCTACATATTGGTTCTTATCCTTTCTCAACTATCAAATTGGACTTCTTCTAGTAGATAGTCAATAAAGCGTTCGCCCATCTTAGATAGGCTGGTTTTCTCATGCTGGATATAGACCAGCTCAATTGGGTCATCAATATCCAGTGGGATAGAAACGATATTGTCTCCGTTGAGGTTGCTGTTCAAAATCCCTGTCGCAATGGTGTAACCATCTAAACCAATCAAGAGATTAAAGAGGGTAGCACGGTCACTGACCACGATAGATTTTTTGTGGTGTTCTTGAGAAAGAATTTCCTCTGAAAAGTAGAAGGAGTTGTGTGTCCCTTGGTCATAACTAAGGTAAGGGAAATTTTCCAAGTCAGACAGTTTTACCTTGTCTTTCTTTGCCAGAGGATTGGTCTTGCTGACAAAGATATGGGGCTGGGCGGTAAAGAGATGGTGAGCCAGCAGGTGGTTGTCATCCAGCATTTTGGTTAAAACATCACGGTTGTAGCTGTTTAAGAAGAGGACACCGACCTCACTACGGAAGTTCTTGACGTCGTCGATAATCTCCCAAGTACGAGTTTCACGAAGGAAGAGCTCGTATTTCTCCATATCGCTTTTCTTGAGCAGAGAGACAAAGGCATTGACCACAAAGGCATAGTGTTGAGACGAAACGCTAAAGAGTTCGCGGTGGGCGACAGGGTTTTTATAGCGTTCCTCTAGAAGCTGGGTCTGCTCGACAACCTGACGGGCGTAAGAGAGAAACTCCATCCCATCACGGGTCAAGGTGATTCCCTTGGGATTGCGGATAAAGATCTCAATGCCCATTTCATTTTCCAAATCTCTCACAGCATTGGAAAGACTAGGCTGAGTGATAAAGAGTTGCTTGGCTGCTTCATTCATGGAGCCAGTTTCGACGATTTTGATAATATAGTGTAATTGTTGAATTCTCATGTTTTTATTGTACCACACTTGCGTCAGAATCGCCAAAGAAGATAGGAAAATCAGGGGCATTGTGTGAGTCTCTTCTTGAAAAAAACACAAAATTTTGCTAGAATGGGTCTTATGAAAACATTCTATGATGTGCAGCAATTCCTCAAACGATTTGGTATTATTGTTTACATGGGAAAACGCTTATATGATATTGAACTGATGAAGTTGGAACTCTCTCGGATTTACGATGCAGGGTTGATGGATAAATTAGACTATCTAGAGGCAGAAGCAGTTCTTCGCAGAGAGCACAAGGTAGAATTGGATTATATTGAGAAAAATGGAGAAAAGAACTAATGGTTACTTGGATTTTGTGGGCACTTATACTAGCAATGTTGGCGTGGATGGGCTTTAACTATCTTCGTATTCGTCGTGCGGCTAAAATTGTAGACAATGAAGAGTTTGAAGCCTTGATTCGTACGGGTCAATTGATTGATTTGCGCGACCCAGCAGAATTCCACAGAAAGCATATCCTTGGAGCTCGCAATATTCCTTCAAGTCAGTTGAAAACTAGTCTTGCAGCCCTTCGTAAAGATAAATCTATCCTTCTTTACGAAAACCAACGTGCGCAACGGGTCACAAATGCAGCCCTTTACTTGAAAAAACAAGGCTTTTCTGAGATTTATATCCTTTCTTATGGTTTGGATTCTTGGAAAGGTAAAGTCAAAGTTGAGAAATAAGAAAACGAGCTTGGATATTTTCCGAGCTCATTTTTTAACCACTTTTTCTGAGAAATTCACGAATGCTTGCCAACTCTTCTGAGTTAAGGGGGCGGTAGTCTCCCTCTTGAAGATGATCATCCAAACTCCAAGGGCCAAAATGGGTACGTTTAAGGGAGGTCACTTTGACACCAACCGAGAGGAACATTTTCTTAACTTGATGAAATTTTCCTTCTGAAATGCTGATAGAGGCTTGACTGAGAGAAGGACTTGCAGATAGAATTTCTAGCCTTGCAGGTTTACAGATAGTGCCATCTAAAAAGACAATTCCCTTTTGAAAGGCTTGAATATGGTCAGGTGTCAGGAGTCCATTAACCTCAACTTGGTAGGTCTTATCGACATGATATTGGGGATGGAGGAGTTGAAAGCCCAAAGGGCCGTTGTCGGTCAAGAGGAGGAGCCCAGTCGTATCTCGGTCCAGTCGGCCAACAGCATAGAGCTTGTCAGACTGGATGTCAGATGGAAGCAGGTCCATGACAGTTGGAAGTTCCTTGTCTTTGTTGGCTGTCACGACACCAGCAGGCTTATGAAGCATAAGATAGGTGTGCTCATAGCCTTGAATGATTCGGCCTTGAAAAAGGAGTTTTTGTAGTCCTGTATCGATATTCTGAGCTAGGGAGCGGGCTGGGCAACCATCGACGAGAATTTCCCCTTTGAAGAGTGCTTGCTTCATAGTCTTTCGACTGATTTTTTCTTGGGCTAATAAATTATCTAAACGCATACTGTGCCTATCTTATCATAAGTCGCTTGCTTTGAAAAGGCTTGACGTGAAAAGAAAAGCAGAGTGAAAACATTTACACTTGCTTGAATTATGTTATTTACTTGAAATTATGGTATAATCGTTCAGTTAGAAAATAAATTTTGAATATTATAGAGGAAATCATGACAAAATTAAGAGAAGATATCCGTAACATTGCGATTATCGCCCACGTTGACCACGGGAAAACAACCCTCGTTGACGAATTATTGAAACAATCAGAAACACTTGATGCACGTACTGAATTGGCAGAGCGTGCTATGGACTCAAACGATATTGAAAAAGAGCGTGGAATCACCATCCTTGCTAAAAATACTGCCGTTGCCTATAACGGAACTCGTATTAACATCATGGACACACCAGGACACGCGGACTTCGGTGGAGAAGTTGAGCGTATCATGAAAATGGTTGACGGTGTTGTCTTGGTCGTAGATGCCTACGAAGGAACAATGCCACAGACTCGTTTCGTATTGAAAAAAGCCTTGGAACAAGACCTTGTGCCAATCGTGGTTGTTAACAAAATCGACAAACCATCAGCTCGCCCAGCAGAAGTAGTGGACGAAGTATTGGAACTTTTCATCGAGCTTGGTGCAGATGATGACCAGCTTGACTTCCCAGTGGTGTATGCTTCAGCTATTAACGGAACTTCTTCGTTGTCAGATGATCCAGCTGACCAAGAAGCGACTATGGCACCAATCTTTGACACGATTATTGACCACATCCCAGCTCCAGTAGATAACTCAGATGAGCCTTTGCAGTTCCAAGTATCACTTTTGGACTACAATGACTTCGTTGGACGTATTGGTATCGGTCGTGTCTTCCGTGGTACAGTTAAGGTTGGGGACCAAGTTACCCTTTCTAAACTTGATGGCACAACTAAAAACTTCCGTGTTACAAAACTCTTCGGTTTCTTTGGTTTGGAACGTCGTGAAATCCAAGAAGCTAAAGCTGGTGACTTGATTGCTGTTTCAGGTATGGAAGACATCTTTGTCGGGGAAACCATTACTCCGACAGACGCAATCGAAGCTCTTCCAATCCTACATATCGATGAGCCAACTCTTCAAATGACTTTCTTGGTTAACAACTCACCATTTGCTGGTAAAGAAGGTAAATGGGTAACTTCTCGTAAGGTGGAAGAACGTTTGCAGGCCGAATTGCAAACAGACGTTTCCCTTCGTGTTGACCCAACTGATTCACCAGATAAATGGACAGTTTCAGGTCGTGGAGAATTGCACTTGTCAATCCTTATCGAAACAATGCGTCGTGAAGGTTATGAACTTCAAGTATCTCGTCCAGAAGTTATCGTAAAAGAAATCGACGGTGTTAAATGTGAACCATTTGAACGTGTTCAAATCGATACTCCAGAAGAATACCAAGGATCTGTTATCCAAAGCCTTTCTGAACGTAAAGGTGAAATGTTGGATATGATTTCAACTGGTAATGGTCAAACTCGTTTGGTCTTTCTTGTTCCAGCGCGTGGTTTGATTGGGTACTCAACTGAGTTCTTGTCAATGACTCGTGGTTACGGTATTATGAACCATACCTTCGACCAATACTTGCCATTGATTCCAGGTGAAATTGGTGGTCGTCACCGTGGTGCCCTTGTTTCTATCGATGCTGGTAAGGCTACAACTTACTCAATCATGTCTATCGAAGAACGTGGTACAATCTTTGTCAACCCAGGTACTGAAGTTTACGAAGGAATGATCATCGGTGAAAACTCTCGTGAAAATGACTTGACAGTTAACATCACTAAGGCAAAACAAATGACCAACGTTCGTTCAGCTACTAAGGACCAAACAGCTGTAATCAAGACGCCTCGTATCTTGACACTTGAAGAATCTCTTGAGTTCTTGAACGACGATGAGTACATGGAAGTAACGCCTGAGTCTATCCGTTTGCGTAAACAAATCCTTAACAAGGCAGAGCGTGAGAAAGCTAATAAGAAGAAAAAATCAGCTGAATAAGAGCTAGAAAGAGATAAAGATGGTTTATTTAATCATAGGAATCCTCTTATTACTACTCTATGTATTTGCGACACCACAAAGCATTAAAGGGACAGTCAATATCGTCCTTGTCGTCTTTGCTTTCGTAGCACTTTTGATTTTGCTGATGCTGTCTGTCCTGCAAATCTTTCAGCTACCGACAGAATTCTTTATCGCAATCGCCATGCTCTTCCTAGCATACTTTAGCTTGCGAGATATTACCCTCATGTCGGTCCATAAAAGTAAAAGAAGATAAAAGAGAGTTTCGGCTCTCTTTTTGCTTGTTAGAATGCCTAATCTGAGCATTTTCATTTAGAATTATTTCCATAAAAATGGTAAAATAGTAGGAGTAGAAATGGAGTTTGAGACATGAAAGTAATAGATCAATTTAGAAATAAGAAAGTCCTTGTTTTAGGTTTGGCCAAGTCTGGTGAATCTGCAGCTCGTTTGTTGGATAAGCTAGGTGCCATTGTGACGGTAAATGATGGGAAGCCTTTCGAAGACAATCCAGCTGCGCAAAGTTTGCTGGAAGAAGGGATCAAGGTTATCACAGGTGGCCATCCTTTGGAACTTTTGGATGAAGAGTTTGCCCTTATGGTGAAAAATCCAGGCATTCCCTACAGCAATCCTATGATTGAAAAGGCTTTGGCCAAGGGAATTCCAGTCTTGACTGAGGTGGAATTGGCTTACTTGATTTCAGAAGCGCCCATTATCGGTATCACAGGTTCAAATGGAAAAACAACCACAACGACTATGATTGGGGAAGTTTTGACTGCTGCTGGGCAACATGGTCTTTTATCAGGAAATATCGGCTATCCTGCCAGTCAGGTTGCTCAAACTGCGACAGACAAGGACACGCTTGTCATGGAACTTTCTTCCTTCCAACTCATGGGTGTGCAAGAATTCCATCCTGAGATTGCTGTTATTACCAATCTCATGCCAACTCATATCGACTACCACGGTTCTTTTGAGGAATATGTAGCAGCTAAGTGGAATATCCAGAACAAGATGACAGCAGCTGATTTCCTTGTCTTAAACTTTAACCAAGACTTGGCAAAAGAATTGGCTACCCAAACACAGGCTACTGTTGTTCCATTTTCAACACAGGAAAAGCTTGCTGGAGCTTATCTAGAAGATGGTCAGCTCTACTTCCGTGGAGAAGTGGTCATGGCAGCTAGCGAAATCGGAGTTCCAGGTAGCCACAATGTGGAAAATGCCCTTGCAACGATTGCTGTAGCCAAGCTTCGTGGTGTGGATAACCAAACCATTAAGGAAACTCTTTCAGCCTTTGGTGGTGTCAAACACCGTCTCCAATTTGTGGATGAAATCAAAGGTGTTAAGTTCTATAATGATAGTAAATCAACCAATATCTTGGCTACTCAAAAAGCCTTGTCAGGATTTGACAACAGCAAGGTCGTCTTGATTGCAGGTGGTTTGGATCGTGGCAATGAGTTTGACGAATTGGTTCCAGATATTACTGGACTCAAGAAGATGGTCATCCTTGGTCAGTCTGCAGAACGTGTCAAACGGGCAGCGGATAAGGCTGGTGTAGCTTATGTGAATGCGACTGATATTGCAGATGCGACCCGCAAGGCCTACGAGCTTGCGACTCAAGGAGATGTAGTCCTTCTCAGTCCTGCCAATGCTAGCTGGGATATGTATGCTAACTTTGAAGTACGTGGCGACCTCTTTATCGACACAGTAGCGGAGTTAAAGGAATAAGTATGAAAAAAATTGTCTTTACAGGTGGGGGGACGGTTGGACACGTGACCCTCAATCTTTTGTTAATGCCCAAGTTTATCGAAGATGGCTGGGAAGTCCACTATATCGGGGACAAGCGTGGTATTGAACACCAAGAAATCCTCAAGTCAGGTTTGGATGTCACCTTTCATTCCATTGCGACTGGAAAATTGCGTCGCTATTTCTCTTGGCAAAATATGATGGACGTCTTTAAAGTTGGCTGGGGGATTGTCCAATCTCTCTTTATCATGTTGCGACTTCGTCCACAGGCCCTTTTTTCAAAGGGAGGTTTTGTCTCTGTGCCGCCTGTTATCGCAGCGCGTGTGTCAGGAGTGCCTGTCTTTATTCACGAATCTGACCTGTCTATGGGCTTGGCCAATAAAATCGCCTATAAATTTGCGACTAAGATGTATTCAACCTTTGAACAAGCTTCAAGTTTGTCTAAGGTTGAGCATGTGGGAGCAGTGACCAAGGTTTCAGATCAAAAAAATCCAGAACCCGATGAATTGGTGGATATTCAAACCCACTTTAATCCCCAATTGCCAACTGTATTGTTTGTCGGTGGTTCAGCAGGCGCTCGTGTCTTTAACCAATTGGTGACAGACCATAAGAAAGAACTGACAGAGCGCTACAATATTATCAATCTAACTGGAGATTCTAGCCTGAACGAGTTGAGCCAAAATCTTTTTCGTGTTGACTATGTGACCAATCTCTATCAACCCTTGATGGAATTGGCTGATATTGTTGTGACAAGAGGTGGCGCCAATACGATTTTTGAGCTCTTGGCCATGGCAAAATTACATGTTATTGTGCCGCTTGGTCGTGAAGCTAGTCGTGGAGACCAGATTGAAAACGCAGCCTACTTTGTTAAGAAAGGCTATGCAGAAGAGCTTCAAGAAAGCGATTTGACCTTGGATAGTTTGGAAGAGAAGCTGTCTCACTTACTAAGCCACAAGGAAGACTACCAAGCTAAGATGAAGGCTTCTAAGGAATTGAAATCTCTAGCAGATTTTTATCAACTATTGAAAAACGATTTATCATAAGGAAAGTAAATGTCAAAAGATAAGAAAAATGAGGGCAAAGAAATCCTCGAAGAATTGAAAGAGTTATCAGAATGGCAGAAACGAAACCAAGAATATCTAAAAAAGAAGGCTGAAGAAGAGGCGGCCCTAGCTGAGGAGAAGAAAAAGGAAAGACAAGCTCGAATGGGAGAAGAATCTGAGAAGTCAGAGGACAAGGAGAGTGAAGCTGACCCAGAAGACTCAGAATCAGCCATGGAAGAGTCTGAAGAAAAAGTAGCATCCTCAGAGGGAGATAAAGAGGAAGAAGAGATAGAAGAATCAGGGGCTAAAGAGGGCGAGGAACAGGATAAAAAGCTTGCTAAAAAGGCTACAAAAGAAAAACCAGCCAAAGCAAAGATTCCTGGCCTCCATATCTTACGAGCCTTAACGATTTTATTTCCAAGTCTGCTTTTATTGATTGTCTCTGTTTACTTACTCAGTCCTTATGCGACTATGAAGGATATCCGTGTTGAGGGAACGGTGCAAACTACAGCTGATGATATTCGACAGGCTTCAGGCATTCAGGATTCGGATTATACGATTAACCTTCTGCTAGACAAGACAAAATATGAAGAGCAGATCAAGTCTAACTATTGGGTTGAATCAGCTCAACTTGTCTATCAATTTCCAACCAAGTTTACTATCAAGGTCAAGGAATATGATATTGTTGCCTACTATGTTTCTGGTGAAAATCATTATCCTATTCTTTCCAGTGGTCAGCTTGAGACCAGTGCTGTGAGCTTGGTCAGTCTACCAGAAACTTATTTGTCAGTTCTCTTTAATGATAGTGAACAAATCAAGGCTTTTGTCTCAGAACTTTCTCAAATTAGCCCAGAACTCAAGGCTGCTATCCAAAAGGTGGAGCTAGCCCCAAGCAAGGTGACTTCCGATTTAATTCGATTGACCATGTATGATACAGATGAAGTCTTGGTTCCCCTGTCTGAAATGAGCAAGAAATTACCTTACTACAGTAAGATTAAGCCTCAATTGTCAGAACCGAGTGTGATTGACATGGAAGCTGGAATTTACAGTTACACTGTAGCGGATAAATTAATTATGGAGGCAGAAGAAAAAGCTAAAAAAGAGGCCGAAGAAGCTGAGAAGAAACAGAAAGACGAAGAGAAGAAAAGGCTAGAAGAACAGCAGAATAAATTGGAAGAAGAGAAGAAAAAGCTGGAGGAAGAAAGCAATCGAAATCAAACGCCCCAGCGTTCACCGCGTCGCTAGGTTTACCTTTTTTCTCATAGTACTTTAGTGACTAGTTTTTACTTGACAAGTGCTAGTAGAAATAATAGAATAGTAAAAAACCTTTAAAGCAGTCCAGAGAGGCAGCTAAGGTTAGACGATGAAAGGGTGGAGACTACCCATTTTTCGTGGAACCTTGCTGTTGGCAGGTTCCTTTTTTCGTGTCTTCTGTTGGCCAGACTCTCTCACTAGCAAAGGTAAAAGGAGAAACCTATGCGAGAACATCGTCCAGTCATTGCTCTTGATTTTCCTAGTTTTGAGGCAGTCAAGGAATTCTTAGCTCTTTTTCCAGCAGAAGAAAGTCTTTATTTAAAAGTAGGGATGGAGCTTTATTATGCGGAAGGTCCAGAAGTTGTCCGTTATTTGAAGTCATTGGGGCATAGTGTCTTTTTGGACCTCAAGCTACATGACATTCCAAATACAGTCAAGTCAGCCATGAAGGTCCTATCTCAGCTTGGTGTCGATATGACCAATGTTCATGCGGCTGGTGGTGTAGAGATGATGAAGGCTGCGCGTGAAGGACTTGGGAGTCAAGCCAAATTGATTGCCGTCACTCAGCTGACCTCAACGTCGGAAGCCCAGATGCAGGAGTTTCAAAACATCCAAACCAGCCTGCAAGAGTCTGTGATTCATTATGCCAAGAAGACGGCTGAAGCGGGATTAGATGGTGTTGTTTGCTCGGCTCAGGAAGTGCAACTCATCAAGCAGGCCACCAATCCGGATTTTATCTGTCTAACACCGGGGATTCGCCCTCAGGGAGCTGCAGTTGGAGACCAAAAACGTGTGATGACGCCAGCGGATGCTTATCAAATCGGTAGTGACTATATCGTAGTGGGACGTCCCATTACGCAAGCTGAGGATCCTGTTGCAGCCTATCATGCCATCAAGGATGAATGGACACAGGACTGGAATTAAAGAAATAGATTATAAAAATAAAAGGAGAATACTATGACACTTGCTAAAGATATCGCTAGCCACCTCTTGAAAATTCAAGCAGTTTACCTCAAACCAGAGGAGCCTTTTACTTGGGCATCTGGAATCAAGTCACCGATTTACACAGATAACCGTGTGACACTAGCCTATCCAGAAACTCGTACCCTCATTGAAAATGGTTTTGTAGAAGCTATTAAAGCAGAATTTCCAGAAGTAGAAGTGATTGCAGGAACTGCAACAGCAGGGATTCCACACGGAGCTATCATTGCTGACAAGATGAATCTGCCATTTGCCTACATCCGTAGCAAACCAAAAGACCACGGAGCTGGTAATCAAATCGAAGGTCGGGTAGCTCAAGGTCAAAAAATGGTAGTGGTTGAAGATCTTATTTCAACTGGCGGTTCTGTTCTTGAAGCGGTAGCTGCTGCTAAACGTGAAGGCGCAGATGTGCTTGGAGTTGTAGCGATTTTCAGTTATCAATTGCCAAAGGCAGATAAGAACTTTGCGGATGCTGGCGTGAAATTGGTGACACTTTCAAACTACAGCGAACTCATCCACCTAGCGCAAGAAGAAGGTTACATCACGCCAGAAGGACTCGACCTTCTAAAACGCTTTAAAGAAGACCAAGAAAATTGGCAAAGATAGAAATTTTGAGGTTTGAAAGAAATACCATGCCTCTTTTTCGCTTTTATGGTAGAATTATGTTGATAATGACTTTACGAAATAACAAGTGTAAGTAAAGAAGGTTTTTGTGGAGATTTATAATCGTAGTATTCGTTTAGGAGATTAATTAAAGAAATAAAACTTGGGAGTAAGATTAAGATTGCTGCTGCAACTTTTTCGATGTTTGCCTTTAACAGCTAAAAGAAGAGCTCAAAATGATTGATGAGTTGAAGTTTGTCTTGACCAATCTAACCTTTGTGACTGATGAAACGAGAGTTGGATATCGTGAATAAACGATTCCAAAAAAGAACGAGAGCAGTCTATTTCTGGAGGGCGTTATGAACTGAAGCTGATGAATGAACTAACTCAAAAAGTAATCGCTAGAGAATGTGCAGAGTGGATTAGGGAAAAGGCTCGTTTTAAATCTATCAATATTGAAATCGATTAGATACCAAATGGTATGCGAATAGAAACGGGTGATGATACTGTCACTGTGGATTGCTTCAAAAACTTTGATCGAAAAGATTTGGGATATGATGCTTCTTTATTTAAAACTACACGGAATATCTACCATGCTCCATTAAGTTTATCTTACCTAGATGAGTTTGATAGTCTTTTATAGAATGATGAATATTTTCGTGATGTGACAGAAGAGTTCTTAGGAACTCTTAATTTAGCACATAAAGAGCATTCTCCAGAGTTTCTTTATTATGTTATGATTTACAACTTATTTAGTGAGTTTCTTGATGATATCAATGATAATTATATTCCAAATGAACATGTTTCCTATAAAAATACCAAGCTTTAGAATTTTTTATGTGATTTTCAACAAGATACTGTAAAATCAATTATTTCAAAGTTAGAGAAGCAAGCTCAACGTCTTAAGAAACAAATGTATACAGAAAAATCGATGAGAAAGCAGATGGAAGTTAAGAAAGACTACTAGGTAGTTCTCAAACAGATTACTATAGGCAAGTAAACAGAAGCCATTATAAGAAAGGGCAAATATGACTACAGAACAACACAAAGGGGAACATACCAGCCTCGATCTTTTAAAAGTAGGTTCAAAAGATATTTTTACAGACAATATTTCTAAAATTGCTCAAATTTTTCCTGAAGTTGTAACCGAAACAAGAGATGCAAATGGAAGACTTCGTCCTGCGATTGACTTTGAGAAGCTTAAACAGTTTTTATCAGAGGAAATTGTGGATGGTCGAGAATCCTATGAGTTTACTTGGGTTGGAAAGCGTGAAGCTATTGCAGAAGCTGGGCGACTAACTACCAAAACCTTAAGACCAGATCTTGATGAAAGTGTTGACTTTGAAAACAGTGAAAATATCTTTATTACTGGGGATAATTTAGAAGTCTTGAAAATCTTACAAGAATCCTATCTAGGAAAAATCGATATGATTTATATCGATCCACCCTATAATACTGGAAAAGACTTTGTATACTCTGATAAGTTCCAAAAAACAGATGAAGAGTTGAAGGAAGAGATGGAACTTTTGGATGAAGAAGGACGCCAGGTCGTTGGGCTTACCAAAAATGAAAAAACTTCGGCTCGTTACCACTCAGACTGGCTCAATATGATGTATCCACGTCTCCGTCTAGCACGTAATCTCCTCAAGGATTCAGGTGTTATTTTTATCTCTATTGATGATAATGAACAAGCTAATCTGAAAGCTATCTGTGATGAGATATTTGGTGAAGAAAGTTATATTGGTGAAGCTATTTGGAAACGAAAGGTTTTTGATAATAATGATCACCTGCCTTCTCTTCATGAGTACGTAACAATATATTCTAAGGGTGAAAATGATAAATTTGATTTTAATCTTTTACCGAGAAGTGAGAAACAATTAGCACAATATAATCTTGATGATGGGGATGGAAAAGGGAAGTATAAATTAGAAAAACTAACAGCACCAACAGCTGGAGGTAGGTATTAAGTAGCAACAGACTTCATTATTGTTAATCCTAAAACGGGACAAGAGTATAGATCTAATACGGGGAATTGGCGATTTGGTAAAGAAACTATTAAAGAAATGATCAATCGTGAAGAAATTAATTTTGATAGTAGTCTTCCTAGATACAAATTATATCTAAATAAAGTTAAGGAAGGCGTCGCGCCAAATTCCTTCTGGGATGAACTGGAAAAGAATTTACACGCTGCAAAACAAATTCAGGAGTTATTTGGTATAAAAATGTTCGATACTCCGAAGCCGACTGGATTGATTAAACATATTTTAACAATATCAACAAAAAAAGATTCTGTTATCCTCGATTTCTTCGGTGGTTCTGGTACTACAGCTGATGCAGTCATGCAACTGAATGCTGAAGATGGTGGAAATCGTAAGTTTATCCTGTGTACGTTGGATGAGGAAGTAGCTGATAAGTCTGCTGCTAAAGAAGCAGGTTATGAAACCATTGACCAAATTTCACGTGAGCGGATTCGTCGTGCTGCTGCCAAGATTCAGGAGGAGCATCCAGAGTTGGTTGGCAAGCAAGATTTTGGCTTCAAAGCCTATAAGTTAGATTCTTCTAACTTCAAAGATGTTTCAGCTCGACCTGACCAATTTATCCAAGGAGAACTCTTTGATAGTGTATCTAATATCAAGGAAGGACGTACTGGCCTCGACTTACTTTTCCAAGTTATGCTGACATGGGGAATGGAACTGTCACTAGCCATTGATTTGGAGAAAGTAGCAGGAGCGGAAGTCTATGACGTAGATCAAGGATCACTCATGGCTTGTTTTGAAGATGAAATCTCTGAAGAAGTTATCCGTCACATCGCACAAGCACAACCACTCCGTGCCGTTTTCCGTGATAGCTCATTTGCCAATTCATCAGATAAGATTAACGTAAGTGAAATCTTCAAAGAATTATCACCTAATACGAAAGTGAAGGTGGTGTAGAGTGGGCGAAATTCGAGATTTTAAAGATAGAGATATCGACTATGAAATTAATTTAAAATGTAACTCAATCGATACTGTAAGGGCTGCTAGAATTAATACGAGTAAAAGACTTTATGAATATGCTGAAAAATGGGAATTGATTTTTTTAGCAATGAGTTTAGTTTCAACAGGTTTATTAGTGTATGCGCTAATTAATCCTGAGAATAAAGAAAGATTGGCATTATCAGCTTTGTTTTCCATATATTCTCTGCTCGTGCAGAATTTTGTTGCTAAGTTAAACTATAATGAGAGAGCACTGAAATTACATTATCACCAGCTAGAATTAGAAGATTTTTTACTTGAGTTGAAATCAATTATTTTTCAAAAAAAGCTTAATGAAGACGAGAAAAAAGAGAAATACCAACAGGTAATGTTCAAATATCAAATTAGCCTACGTGGGAATGAAAATCATTCAGATTATGATCATAAGTATGCTAAAAAGTATCAGAAGCAAAAATATAATCAAGGTAATTCTCAATCTGATATGGATAAAGTAACAGAAGGGACAACTGAGGAGGATAAGAAAAAGTGTTGGCTGATAAGTCACTTTCTCTGTATTGAGGAATTTATCAAGAGACATGATTTTAGTTGGAATAAATTTCTCATTTGGTTTCAATATATTCTAATTCCTTCAGTCTTTATCTGGTATTTGCTTTTATCTTGATATAGCATGAAATTAAAAAGAAGAAATAATATGAAACTACAATTTAAAAAACAACCATTCCAGTTGGATGCGGTTAGTGCAATTGCAGATATATTTCAAGGGCAGGACAAACAAACTGGAATCAGGTATATGGCTGATCCAGGTCGTCAAAAGTCAGATGAAGTGGATTTGGTATTGGATGCTTATCGAAATGCTCCTATCCGATTGGAACAGGAAGCTATTCGACGGAATGTTCATGTCGTACAGACTCGTTTTGGTTTACGACCTTCTGACAGTTTGTCGGTCGATATGGTTGCAGGTCGTCCAGCCTACAATTTCTCTATAGAAATGGAGACAGGGACGGGGAAAACCTATACCTATATCCGTACCATTATGGAGTTAAATAAACGCTATGGCTGGCTCAAGTTTGTCATTGTTGTTCCAAGTGTCGCCATACGTGAGGGAGTTCTTAAGTCTTTAGAAATCATGAAAACTCATTTTCAGGATGAGTATGGGAAACAGCCTAGATATTTTGTTTATGATTCTTCACGTTTAGGAGATTTGGATAGTTTTGCTAACTCATCGGATCTTCAAATCATGGTCATCAACTCCCAGGCTTTTAATACAAAAGGGAAAGTTGCGAATCGCATTCATGAAGAGCAGGAAAGTTTTCGTTGGCGTCGCCCAATTGATGTATTAGCAGCCATGAACCCAATCATGATTATTGATGAGCCCCAGTCTGTTGAAGGTAAGCAGACCAAAGAACGACTAAAAGACTTTAAGCCTCTCTTTACTCTTCGCTACTCAGCTACTCATAAAGAAAAGCATGATATGGTTTATCGACTGGATGCAATGGATGCCTATAACCAAAAATTGGTTAAGAAGATTGAGGTGAAGGCTATCGAACAAGCTGGAACGACTGGGACGCAGGGTTATCTCTATTTACAGGAAATTATTCCTCAAAAAACAGGAGCTCCAAAGGCTAAGATTGAGTTTGAGGTAAGAACTCAGTCGGGAGTGAAACGTAAAACAAGAATCGTTGAAGAACTTTTTGATTTATATTCTGAATCTGGTAATCTGGCTTCCTATCAAGGTATGACATTGAGTCAATTTAACGCAAGAGACAATAAAATCCAGGTCGGTGCAACGCAGGACTTATATGTTGGAGAGGTCATGGGTGAATTAGATGAGTCTAGTATGCGAAGAATCCAAATTCGTGAGACCATTAAGAGCCACCTAGAGAAGGAAAGTAGACTATATAGTCGTGGAATCAAAGTACTTTCTCTATTTTTCATTGACGAGGTTGCAAAATATAAGCAATACGATTCTCAAAATAATCCTTACAACGGAGATTATGCTCAAATCTTTGAAGAAGAATATGTAAGTCAAGTTAGACAGTTCTTACGTACTCAAGAACCTTCTAAATATTATCGTTATTTGGAATCTCACATTGATGCTAATGCAGTCCATGCGGGTTACTTTTCAGTCGATAAAGTGAAAAAGTCAGATAAGACGGTATTTGTGGATTACAAATCTGCCAGTGAGAAGAAAAGCAATTCATCAAACGATAAAGATGCCTATGATTTGATTATGAAAGATAAGGAACGTTTGTTGAGTTTTGAGGAACCGGTACGCTTTCTATTCTCGCATTCAGCCTTAAAAGAAGGTTGGGATAATCCCAATGTTTTCCAAATCTGTACTCTCAAGCAGTCTTCAGTAGAGACTCGAAAACGACAAGAAATTGGTCGTGGGATGCGTTTAGCAGTGGATCAAGATGGTGTGCGTCAAGATAAGGAACTTTTAAAAAGTGAAGTCCATGAGATTAACAAATTGACTATCATTGCAAATGAAAGCTATGATCAATTTGCGCGTGGATTACAAGCAGAGCTGAAAGAGCTGTTAGCTGATCGTCCTGTAAAAGTCGATGTTGCCTTATTTGAAAATAAAGTAATGCAAAACGGTGTAGGGGAAAAGATTAGAATCACTAGAGAACAGGCAGAGTCCATTCAGTATGATTTAATTATTCAGGGTTATATTGATAAGAAAGGTCAACTTACTGAAAAATATTTTACTGCCAAGGAAAACAATCAATTGAACTTATCAGATACACTTCCGGGATATGAGAAACAAGTTGTTGAAGTCCTAGAAAGTATTTACCAACCTGGAAAATATGAGATCGAAAATGCAAATAATACAACAGTGCAGTTCTCTAAGGAAATAAATAAAGAAAATATCGCCCGAAAAGAGTTCTTATCACTTTGGAATCAGATTAATCGTAAAACAGCTTATCAAGTTACTTTTGATGATACTGAGCTAATAGAGCAGTCTGTTGCTTATATTAATGAGAAGCTAGTGGTTAGCCAACCAGTGTACAATATTACGCAAGCCAGTGCAGTTCAAATGACAAAAGAAGGTTTGGAACTAGATGTGGGAGAAAATGCTCGTTCTCAGGAATATGTCGAAAATAGTCAAATTACAACTCAGTATGATTTGTTAGGAGAAGTAGCAGATCCTACGGGTCTAACCCGTAAGGTAGTAGCAGAAATTCTGAGTAAGATTCAAGTTGATAAGTTTGAAAAGTTCAAACAAAACCCAGAAGAATTTATTTTAAAAGTATCGAAGTTGATTAATGAACAAAAAGCAGCTCAAATTATCAAGCATATTCAATACAATATTTTAGAAGATGAATATGGTATGGATTTATTCTATGATAATGCAGAAACTGCGAAACTTTCAGATGAGCATTTACTAGAATCGAAAAAAGGTATTTATAACTATGTAAAGGTTGATTCAGATATCGAGCGTAAGTTTAAAGAATCCTTGGAACAGTATGAAGATGTTCGTGTGTATGTGAAACTACCTGGAAAATTTCGTATTTCTACACCTCTTGGTGATTACAACCCTGACTGGGCAATAGCCTTTCGTGAAGGAAGTGTGAAACATATTTACTTTGTGGCAGAGACTAAAGGATCGATGTCTAGTCTTCAGCTGAAACAATCTGAAAAAGAAAAGATCGAGTGTGCAAAAGTGCATTTTAGAGCATTAATTGAAGCTGGTCTGATTAGTGATCAATATATTTATGGCGTTGTTTCTAGTTATGAAGAGTTGCTGGGCTTAGTGAAATAGTATGATGATTTCTCGATAATAATTTACTATGTGAAAGTATTTTGTTCAATAATTCCAATAGTAGTTTTATTAGATAGATTATAAAACATAGAAAATCAGGTAGTCGCTAGGATTACCTGATTTCTTTTTGTGATTTCATTGAGTATTAGTCAACTTTTCCACCCTCAACAACTAGGTCGTCAGCTTTAGCAGCGTCACCGTAGGTTGGGTGTAGTGTTTTTTCATAGACTTTGTGGAAGAAGTTTTCCTTACCTAATTTTTCAATATCTTTATTGATGAAGTCTAGCAATTCTTGGTTGCCTTTTTGAACTGCTGCCGCAATGGTATCTGGATTACCGAGGGAAGTAATTCCTACTTCAAATCCTTTATTTTCAAGCGCCCAAGCTAGGACTTCCGTATTGTCAGTAGAGAAGGCATCTCCACGTCCGTCAAGAAGAGCTTGGTAAGAGTCACTATATTGGTCGTATTTTTGGAGTTTTACTTCTGGGTGATTTTTCTCAAAATAAGTTTCAGCCGTCGTTCCTTTTGTGACAATCAAGGTCTTACCTTCAAGTTGTTTGACGTCTGTAATGAGACCAGTCTTAGGTGATACGACTCCAAGTGAAACTTTCATGTATGGAAGGGCAAAATCAACTTGTTTCTTGCGTTCGTCAGTTACTGTAAAGTTGGCAAGGGTAATATCCACCTTGTTTGAAATCAAGTATTCAGCGCGGTTGGCAGCATCGACTGAAACGTATTTAACCTTGACACCAAGGTCTTGGGCCAGTTGGTTCCCCAATTCGATATCGTAACCTTGGTAAGAACCGTCATTGTCAACGTAACCAAATGGTTTCTTGTCTCCAAATACGGCGATTCGTAGTTCACCGCTTTTTTTGATTTCATCAATTGTGCGAGCCTTGGCAGTGGTTTTACCTGACGATGCACCACCATTTCCACCTGAGCTACAAGCTGTGATAAAGATAAGGGCAAACGCAAGTGCCAAAACAGTTAAGAGTGGTTTGAATAGTTTCATAAGAATCTCCTTTATAGATATGAGCCAAATTGGCTAAAGTCAAAGACGTTTAAAAATTCCTGGGCTCGCTTGGTTTGCGGATTGGTAAAGAAGGCTTGAGCTGTTCCTTCTTCAGCGATTTTCCCTTGGTCTAGGAAGATAATCCGATCGGCAATAGCTTGGGCAAACTGCATTTCGTGGGTTACTAAAATCATGGTACGACCTTCTTGAGCCAAATCATTGATAAGTTCCAGCACCTCACGCACCATTTCTGGATCCAGCGAAGCAGTCACTTCGTCAAAAAGGATAATTTCTGGATGCATGAGGAGGGCACGGACAATTGCCACCCGTTGCTTCTGTCCACCAGATAATTGACGCGCAAAGCTATGTTGTTTGTCTAGTAAACCAACACGTTCCAGTAGTTGCAGAGCTTCTTCCGTTACTTCCTTCTTGTCTCTCCCTTGAGCCTTGATAGGGCCTAGGATGAGGTTTTGAAGGACATCTAGATGGGGAAAGAGTTCATAGCTTTGAAAGACCATGCCAATCTTTTGGCGAACCAGGTGAAAATCTTTTTTATTTTCAACGATAGACTGACCATCCAGAAGAATATCTCCACATTGAATACTTTCTAAGCCATTGAGGCAACGAAGGAGGGTACTTTTCCCACAACCAGATGGCCCTAGGATAACCACAACTTCTCCTTTATTGATTTGTAGAGATAGACCTTGGAGGATGGGATTGTCTCCGAAGGATTTTTTTAGTTCCTTGATTTCTAAGATAGTTTCAGACATTTAGTTCCTCCAATGTTTTTCTAAGTGTGTGGATAGTTTGGAAATAGGAAAGCAGACTGCGAAATACAAGACTAGAATGGTTCCATAAATCCAAAAAGAAGCAGTTGGGATAGTCAGGCGATTGCTGTCGATGATTTGTTGTCCAACCTTGGTCACTTCAACAACCCCAATCAAAACAACCAAGGAAGTGGTTTTGATCATCCGAGTGACAAGGTTAATGGCCTGAGGTAGCAGTCTTCTCAAAACCTGTGGGATGATGATGTGGTAGTAAAGTTGAACATTGGTCAAGCCGAGCGCCTGTCCACTTTCAAACTGATGTTTAGGGAGGGAAGTGATGGCTCCACGAACCAAGTCCCCCATTTCAGCTGTTCCCCAGAGGGTAAAAACGATAATAGCAGAAGTCTCGCCTGAGATATTGATATTAAAGTTTCTAGCCAAGCCAAAGTAAACGATGAAGAGTAGCACCAGCTGGGGCATGATACGGATGAATTCCAGATACAATCGTGTTAAAAATCGTACAATTCTAGAATGGGAGGTCATGATGATTCCCATGATTGTTCCGAACATCATGGATAAGAGGACAGACAGGATGGATATTCCAATCGTAACGCCCAGTCCCTGTAAGATTCTCAGGAGATTATTTCCCTGAAAGAGTACTTGGATTCCCGAATCCTGCATGGCGGAGCCTCCTTTCTATCCAGCTAAAGATTAGTGAGATGGGTAGCAGCATCATCAGATAAGCAACTATCAACATAGCAAGCGCAATGTCTGTCTCATAATAGAGCCCAATCAAGTCCTTGGCGACATACATGAGGTCGGCCAAGGCTACTGCTGAGAAAACAGAGGTTTCCTTGATGAGGAAAATGACATTGGCACTAAAGGAGGGGAGTGCTACCGCTGTTGCTTGCGGAAGAACCACATAGCGAAAGACCTGTATAGGTGTCAGACCGATAGCTAATCCAATCTCCTGCTGAGTTTGACTGACGGCTTCCAGCCCACTTCGGAAAGATTCTGCCATGTAGGAACCTCCTAAAAAGACCAGTCCTAGCGTTGCACAGACTTCCGAAGATAGGACAATCCCTATTCGGGGAAGTCCGAAATAGAGAAAGAAGAGTTGAATCAAAAGGGGCGTGTTGCGTGACAATTCAATGTAGGCTGTCGCTACTTGCGCCAAAACAGGGATTCGATAATGTCGGATGATACTAACGATTAAACCGAGCAGAAAGGATCCCAGAATCCCCCAAAATGCAATATGTAAGGTCAGAAGAAATGCCTTTTGATATAGTGGTAGATATTGTTCAACAATGGACCAATCCAAAAATAGAACCTCCCATCTAGAAATAATACAGTTATTGTAGCACTTAAAATCTCCTTTGGATAATATGTATTTTTTATTGTCGTTATAAGGATTTTTTATCATAGAAATAAAATTTCTGAAATTTCCAAACAAAATATTTGAAAAATTTTGAAAAAAGAGTTAAAATATCTTTGTAATATACAAAGTAAACGCTTACTTATTAAGGAGGGCATTTTATGTCATACAAAACAAGCAATGCAGAAGGTCCTGTAGATTTCATCAATACTTATGATTTGGAGCCAATGGCACAACAAGTTATTCCGAAAGCAGCATTTGGCTATATCGCTAGTGGGGCGGAAGATACTTTCACTTTAAGAGAGAATATCCGCGCCTTTAACCACAAACTCATCGTTCCTCATACGCTTTGTGATGTTGAAAATCCAAGTACAGAGATTGAATTTGCTGGTGAAAAATTGTCTTCACCAATCATTATGGCGCCTGTTGCAGCTCATAAATTGGCAAATGAACAGGGTGAAGTGGCGACTGCGCGTGGTGTGCATGAATTCGGTTCGCTTTATACAACTAGCTCTTACTCTACTGTAGATCTTCCAGAAATTACAGAAGCCCTTCAAGGGACACCTCACTGGTTCCAATTTTACTTTAGTAAGGATGACGGTATCAACCGCCACATCATGGACCGTGTGAAGGCCGAAGGTTATAAAGCGATTGTCTTGACAGCAGATGCGACTGTAGGAGGCAATCGTGAGGTGGATAAGCGCAATGGTTTTGTCTTCCCAGTTGGCATGCCGATTGTTGAAGAATACCTGCCAGAAGGTGCTGGTAAATCAATGGACTTTGTTTACAAATCAGCTAAACAACGCTTGTCTCCACGTGATGTAGAATTTATCGCTGAATACTCAGGACTTCCTGTGTATGTCAAGGGACCACAATGCCGTGAGGACGTTGAACGTTCGCTTGCTGCAGGTGCCTCTGGTATCTGGGTAACTAACCACGGTGGCCGTCAAATCGATGGTGGACCAGCTGCCTTTGATTCACTTCAAGAAGTAGCAGAAGCAGTTGATAAACGTGTGCCAATCGTCTTTGACTCAGGTATTCGTCGTGGTCAACACGTCTTTAAAGCCTTGGCTTCAGGAGCAGACTTGGTAGCTATTGGTCGCCCTGTTATCTATGGCTTGGCCCTCGGTGGTAGTGTCGGTGTGCGTCAAGTCTTTGAACACTTGAATGCAGAATTGAAGACAGTTATGCAATTGTCTGGAACTCAGACTATTGAAGATGTCAAACACTTCAAACTCCGTCACAACCCATATAATCCAACCTTCCCAGTTGATCCTCGTGACTTAAAATTGTATTGATAAAATAGATTGCCTCCACTGAATGTGGAGGTTTTTCTTCGTCAATAGGAAGAATAAATCACCATTAAAAACTATATAAATATATTTTCTAATCAAATATCTTGCTAGGGCTTTCATTTTTTGCTATAATGGTCCAGTAATTAAATAATAAAGACATTTGGGGTGCTTTAGGCTGAGATGATACCCATTGAACCTGATACAGTTAAGACTGGCGAAGGGAAATGTGCAACGTTTTTTCGTATATCGAAATGAACGATCTAATCTTGTAAGTCAACTCTAATTCTTGATTGTAATTGGAGTTTTTTTGTTTCTATAAGCTGAATGAAGGTGATACAAAGCATTTAGGTAGCTCTTCTTGAACGCCCTTGATTTTCTTTAAAAAGGTCAAGTAAAACTAGGATTTTCTTGATGTTTTGTTGATTACGAACGATTAAAGAGAGGAGAAGTAAATATGGAAACACAAGACTATGCATTTCAGCCAGGTTTGACTGTTGGAGAATTATTAAAAAGCAGTCAGAAGAATTGGGAGGATGCAATCAATCATCGTTTTGTTAAGGAACTTTTTGCGGGGACAATTGAGAATAAGGTCTTAAAAGACTACCTAATTCAAGATTATCACTTCTTTGATGCCTTCTTATCCATGCTGGGTGCTTGCGTAGCCCACGCAGATCAGCTTGAATCCAAGCTTCGTTTTGCCAAGCAACTAGGCTTTCTTGAAGCAGATGAAGACGGTTATTTCCAAAAGGCTTTCAAAGAGTTAAAAGTATCTGAGAATGACTATCTGGAAGTGACCTTGCACCCTGTAACAAAAGCCTTTCAGGATCTAATGTATTCGGCAGTGGCTTCATCAGACTATGCCCATCTTTTGGTCATGCTGGTCATTGCAGAAGGTCTCTATTTAGACTGGGGTTCTAAAGATTTAGCTCTACCTGAATCCTATATTCATTCGGAATGGATCAATCTCCACAGAGGTCCTTTCTTTGCAGAGTGGGTTCAATTTCTGGTTGACGAACTCAATCGTGTTGGGAAAGGTCTAGAAGATTTGACAGAACTTCAGCAACGCTGGAACCAAGCAGTTTCTTTAGAATTAGCCTTTTTTGATATTGGTTATGACGCCTAGGGAAAGTTAAGGATACTGACAAATTTGACGAGGTAAATCATTCAATGTAAAAAAATTTCTTAACGAAAGATAGAGATAAATCGAAATCAGTAGATCGTATAAAGTGAAAAAGGAAGGATTTCAATATGACAAGTTTAAAATTATTAAAAGAAAAAACACCTTTGGTCATTTGCATAACCAATGATGTAGTAAAAAATTTCACAGCAAATGGATTAGTAGCACTGGGTGCATCACCAGCCATGAGTGAGTTTCCTGCAGATTTAGAGGATTTGTTAAAGTATGCTGGTGGTTTATTAATAAACATAGGAACATTGACAGATGAAAATTGGAAATTATACCAAGCTGCTCTGAAAATTGCAGAGAAATATAATGTCCCAGCAGTTTTAGATCCTGTAGCTTGTGGAGCAGGATCTTATAGAAAAAAAGTATCCGAAGATTTAATAAATAATTACAAGCTCGCAGCGATTAGGGGAAATGCTGGCGAGATTGCCTCTTTAGTAGGAATAAATGTGGCATCTAAAGGAGTAGATAGTGCAGGTGTAGATAATATTGACGAAATTGCTCTAGCAGCAAATGAGAAGTTCAATATTCCTATAATAGTAACAGGTGAAGTGGATGCTATTGCGGTAAATGGAGAAGTGGTAACGATTCATAATGGTAGTGCCATGATGCCAAAAGTTATTGGGACAGGATGCTTATTAGGTGCTGTAGTAGCAAGCTTTATCGGACTTGAAAAAGGTCAAGAATTGAAATCACTAGAAACAGCAATGTTGGTTTACAATATCGCTGGAGAAATGGCAGAAAAACGTCCAAATGGACATCTTCCTGGAACATTTAAAGTTGAATTTATAAATGCTTTATATGAGATTACAGATGAAGATGTAAAGGAATTCAAAAGAGTGAAGTAAGATGTTTCATAAAGAATTACTAAAACTATATTTTATTTGTGGAACGACTACTTGCAAAGGAAAAGATTTATATACAGTCGTTGAGGAAGCTTTAAAAGGTGGTATAACCTTATTTCAATTTCGTGAAAAAGGTGAGGGAGCCTTAGAAGGTAAAGAAAAAGTCGAATTAGCAATTAAACTACAGGATCTTTGTAAAAAATACAATGTTCCGTTTGTTGTTAATGATGATATTGATTTGGCGATGGAAATTGACGCTGATGGCGTACATGTAGGACAAGATGACCTTGGAGTTGATGAAATTAGAAAATTGATGCCAGATAAAATAATTGGTCTTTCTATAAAAAACGAGGAAGAATTTCAACAATCAAAAGTTGAATATGTAGATTATGTTGGTGTTGGTCCTGTATTTGATACCCAGTCAAAAGATGATGCTGGTGGTGCTATAGGTTATGAAGGTCTTAAATTGATGAGAAAACTATTGCCACAAATGCCCTTAGTTGCAATTGGTGGGATACAGACGCAACATATTAAAGACATTATGAAGACCAATGTTGACGGTGTTTCAATCATTTCAGCAATATCGTATGCAAAAAATATAGAAAAAACTGTTCGAGAAATGAGTGAACAATAGGTATCTATCTAACCAAAGAAAGATCTGCTGTATTTTCAGTTCAATTTCTTGAACTGGAAAAAATCGTTTGTTATAATATTTATATAATTAAATAATAAAGACATTTGGGGTGCTTTAGGCTGAGATGATACCCATTGAACCTGATACAGTTAAGACTGGCGAAGGGAAATGTGAAATGGTTTTGTATTTATAGAAACTAACCATCTAATCTTGTAAGCTGAACTCTAATTCCTATCTGTAATTAGAGTTTTTTCTTTTACGAAACTGGATGAAGATGATACAAAGCATTTAGGTAGCTCACCTTGAATGCCCCACTTTTCTTTAAAAAAGGAGTTTTTTATGTTGAAAAAATGGCAGTTAAAAGATGTTATTTTACTTGCTTTCTTGTCTATCTTTTTTGGTGGCGTTTTTGTGGGATCCGGCTATCTATTTGATATCCTCACCCTGATTTTAGCACCTCTTGGCTTGCAGGCCTTTGCCAATGAAATCCTCTTTGGTCTCTGGTGTATGGCTGCGCCTATTGCTGCCATTTTTGTTCCAAGAGTGGGAAGTGCAACGATTGGAGAAGTGCTAGCTGCGCTTGCTGAAGTCCTTTATGGTAGCCAATTCGGTCTAGGTGCCCTTTTGTCTGGCTTGGTTCAAGGTTTGGGAAGTGAACTTGGTTTTATCGTAACCAAGAATCGCTATGAAAGTTGGCTCTCTCTAACTGCCAATAGTATTGGGATTACGCTTGTTAGCTTTGTCTATGAATACATTAAGTTAGGTTACTACGCCTTCTCCCTTCCTTTTGTCCTTTCCTTGCTTGTAGTACGTTTTATTTCCGTCTTTTTCTTCTGTACCATCTTGGTTCGTGCTATTGTCAAACTCTATCATCAGTTTTCAGCTGGAGGAAAGGCATAGATGGGGCTGGAACTACGAGCGATTCAGTCCCCAATCTTCTCTGAGCCGCTTGATTTTACTTTTCATGCGCAAGCCTTTACCTTGTTGGTTGGGAGCAGTGGTTCAGGAAAATCTAGTCTTTTTCAAATGATTGCCCAAGTCAGTTCTCTTCCCTATAGCGGTCAAGTCCTGATAAATGGGAGCGAGGTCAGTCAGCTTTCTATCATTGAACGTGTCCAGACGGTTGGTATTCTCTTTCAAAATCCCAATCATCAATTTACCATGGAGAACTTGTTTGAGGAGCTGGTTTTTACCTTGGAAAATATTGCCTACCCAATCCAAGAGATTGAGTCTAAAATAGCAGAAGTTGTAGAGAAATGTAGAAGTCAAAAAATTCTCCACCGTCCGATTCACCAATTATCCGGTGGAGAAAAACAGAAAGCGGCCTTAGCAGTACTTTTTGCCATGAATCCAAGAGTCTATCTTTTAGACGAGCCCTTTGCATCTATTGATCGAAAAAGCCGCCTTGAAATATTAGGAATTTTAAAGGAACTGGTTCAAGCAGGCAAGACTATTATTCTTTGTGATCATGATTTGTCTGACTATGAAGCCTATATCGACCATATGGTGGAGCTAAGAGATGGAGAACTAAAGGAATTATTCAAAATTCCTTCCTCTGAAACGAGACAAGTTTTTTCAAAGGAAGTCGATTTTGGTTCAAATCTTCTTCATATGGATAAAATGACCTGTGTCCTGAATGATAGTCCCCTCTTTTCCATTGCTGATTTTACATTCTATGAAGGAATTTCCTGTATCTTAGGTGATAATGGTGTTGGAAAATCAACCCTTTTTCGCTCCATTCTACAGTTTCAGAAGTATAAAGGGCGCATTACGTGGAGGGGGGCAGTCCTGAAAAAGAAAAAGAGTTTGTATCGTGACCTAACGGGTGTTGTTCAGGAAGCTGAGAAGCAGTTTATCCGAGTCAGTCTGCAAGAGGAACTTCAATTAGATGGACCTAATTTTGAAAGAAATCAGCGGATACTCCAAGCTTTACGATATTTTAATCTGGAGCAGGCACTCGATAAGAGCCCCTATCAATTAAGTGGTGGTCAGCAAAAGATGATTCAATTATTGACCATGCTGACGAGTAGAGCCACTGTAGTCTTGCTAGATGAACCTTTTGCAGGTTTAGATGATAGAGCATGTGATTATGTCTGTGAGTGGATAAAGGAGGATAGCCAGAAGGGACGTAGTTTTTTAGTGATTTCCCATCGTTTAGATCCTCTTGTGTCAATAGTTGATTACTGGGTTGAAATGACAGCTACAGGTTTAAAACATCTAAAAGAAGTGTCTATCTCAAGGCCTATAAAATCTCTTGGTATAGAAGATGAAAGGGAGGTGAGATAGTATGGTCAAAGTAGCAACTCAGACACCGATTATCAGTCTCTTCTTGCTGATTTTATCCTTGGAAACCTCCTTTGTTCCATCGGTTACTCTCAATTTATCGGTCGTCTTCTTTTGCATGGTCTATATGAGTTTTTACCGTAAGTTTCGTATGATGGTTTGGATGCTTTTATTAGCTATTCTACCAGCCTTTGCCAACTACTGGGCAGTTCATTTGCATGGTGATGCTTCTCAAGCAGTTATACTTGGAAGCAGGGCTTTTGTGACAGTTTGTATAGGAATTGTATTTATCTCAAGCATCTCACTAAAAGAGTTACTATTGTATTTATCCCAAAAGGGATTGTCACGTTCTTGGGCCTATGCCTTGCTAGTGGTTTTCAATGCTTTTCCTCTGATTCAGAAGGAAATTAAATCTTTAAAGGAGGCCTGTTTGTTACGTGGCCAAGAACTGCATTTTTGGTCTCCCTTGATTTACAGCAAGGTTCTGATGACAGTCTTTAGGTGGCGTCATCTTTATCTGAGAGCTCTGTCGGCGCATGGATATGACGAACATGCACAGTTGAAGAATAGCTATAGGACTTTTTATATTGCTAAAAAAACAAAATTAATCTACCTACTTATATTTTTAATTCTTCAAACCAGTTTATTTTTATAAAGGAGTTATTATGGAATTTACAGATATTGCAATGGAAATATCGAGGGAGTCCTGGCAGGCTTCCTTTAGGCACCCCTTTGTTTTGCAGTTACAAAAGGGAAATTTAGACCCGTCTATTTTCCGTTACTACTTGATACAGGATGCCTACTACTTAAATGCTTTTTCAAAAGCCTATGATATCTTGGCTGAAAAGACTTCCAACCAAGAGATGAAAAGACTCTTGAAACAAAATGCCCAGAGTCTAGTGGAGGGTGAGTTATTTATCCGCCAACAATTTTTCAAGGAATTGAAAATTAATGATGAGGAAATGGAGCGGCAACCAATTGCTCCAACCTGTTATCATTATGTTTCGCATATTTATCGACAATTTGAAGAAGCAAATCTAGCCATTGCTTTTGCGAGCTTACTTCCGTGTCCATGGTTGTACCATGATATAGGCAAGGAACTCAATCTTAATCCATCACCAAATCCTCTCTACCAACAATGGATTGAAACTTATATTACGGATGAGTTGGAGCAGCAAATCAGAGAGGAAGGGGCTCTGGTCAATCAACTCTATCGAGAAAGTGACGAGACAGACAAGAAAAAAATGCTAGATGCCTTCCACATTAGTGTTCATATGGAAGCTAAATTTTGGGAAATGGCCTACCAACACCAAACCTGGAAGAGCGATTTACAGTCTTTAGAAAAAGGAGAATAATAAACATGAGAAAGCACCAATTACAAGTTCATAAATTAACCATTTTATCTATGATGATTGCCCTTGATGTAGTCCTTACGCCTATCTTTCGGATTGAGGGAATGGCACCGATGTCCAGTGTAGTTAATATTCTAGCAGGAATCATGATGGGACCTGTGTATGCCTTGGCTATGGCTACAGTGACAGCCTTTATCCGTATGACGACTCAAGGGATTCCGCCTTTAGCTCTCACAGGAGCGACTTTTGGAGCCCTTCTAGCAGGTCTCTTTTATAAGTACGGTCGAAAATTCCATTATTCTGCTCTAGGAGAGATTTTGGGAACAGGTATTATCGGTTCTATTGTTTCCTATCCTGTTATGGTACTCTTTACAGGATCGGCTGCTAAGCTTAGCTGGTTTATCTACACTCCTCGATTTTTCGGAGCAACCCTAATCGGTACAGCGATTTCCTTTATTGCCTTTCGATTTTTAATCAAGCAGGAATTCTTTAAAAAAGTGCAGGGATATTTCTTTGATGAAAGGATAAACTGATGCAGGAATTGACAAATCCTTTTCCTCTGGGAACGACTTCCCTCATTCACTGCATTACCAATGAGATTTCTTGTGAGATGCTAGCAAATGGGATTTTGGCTCTGGGATGCAAACCTGTCATGGCAGATGACCCTCGTGAGGTTCTTGATTTTACTAAGCAAAGCCAGGCACTCTTCATCAATTTGGGGCATTTGTCAGCTGAGAAGGAAAAAGCAATCCGTATGACAGCTTCTTATGCAGCTCAAGCTGGTCTCCCAATGGTAGTAGATGCGGTTGGCGTAACAGCTTCATCCATTCGTAAGAGCTTAGTTAAAGACCTTTTAGACTATAGACCTACGGTCCTTAAAGGAAACATGTCAGAAATTCGAAGTCTTGTTGGCTTAAAACATCACGGCGTTGGGGTCGATGCGAGTGCTAAAGATCAAGAAACTGAGGATTTGCTTCAAGTTTTGAAAGACTGGTGTCAGACCTATCCAGGTATGTCATTCTTAGTCACAGGCCCCAAGGACCTCATCGTTTCGAAGAATCAGGTCGCTGTACTGGGAAATGGCTGTGCAGAATTAGACTGTATAACAGGAACAGGAGACTTAGTTGGAGCCTTGACAGCTGTTTTTCTCAGCCAAGGAAAGACCGCATTTGAAGCTTCTTGCCTAGCAGTTTCTTATCTCAATATCTCTGCTGAGAGAATAGTTGTTCAAGGAATGGGATTGGAAGAATTTCGTTATCAAGTTCTCAATCAACTCTCTCTTCTAAAAAGAGATGAAAACTGGTTAGAAGCCATCAAAGGAGATGTTTATGAACAGAGAGGCGCTTAGACTGTATCTGGTAACCAATCGCTACCAAGATTCCGTGGAAAGCTTTCTTGAAAAGGTTGAGAGGGCTTGCCGTTCAGGGGTTACCATAGTCCAATTACGAGAAAAAAATCTCACAACCAATCAATATTATCAACTGGCAAAACAAGTCAAGGAAATAACAGATGCCTATCAGGTACCCCTGATCATCGATGATCGTTTGGATATCTGTCTTGCGGTTGATGCTGCTGGTCTGCATATCGGAGACGATGAACTACCAGTTTCGGTTGCCCGCAAAGTCCTAGGTCCTGAAAAAATCCTCGGTGTCACAGCTAAAACTGTAAAAAGAGCCATTGAGGCAGAAGAAGGAGGGGCGAATTATTTGGGGACAGGAGCCATTTTCCCGACTACGACCAAGGAAAATGCGCCTATCACCCTGATTTCAACCTTGAAAACAATTTGCCAAAGGGTTGCCATTCCAGTAGTTGCTATTGGCGGCTTGACATCAGAGAACATTGACCAACTTATCGGTACGGGTATAGCTGGTGTAGCTGTCGTACGTGATCTGATGCAAGCAGAAGATGTAGAGGCAAAAACGCAAGCCTTTTTAACAAAGTTGGATGATATTATTTTCTAATTAATACTCAATGAAAATTAAAGAGCAAACTAGGAAGCTAGCTGCAGGTTGCTCAAAATACAGCTTTGAGATTGCAGATAAAGCTGACCTAGTTTGAAGAAGTACAAAAACTCTCTAATTCCCTTAAAGTGGGAACTAGAGAGTTTTTTTAATCTTTAAAGCTTGTATGGTTGACTGGGCCAGAACCATGACCGAGTTGAGGGGCGTCTTGAATAGCTTTTGTGATAAAGGCCTTGGCCTTATCAACTGCCTGGTAAAGACTTTTGCCCTTGGCTAGTTCAGCCGTAATCACAGCGGCAAAGGTACATCCAGTACCATGGGTGTGACAGGTTTGAATTCTTGGACTTTCCCAGACAAATTGTTCATCCTTGGTAAAGAGGAAATCCTTGGCACCACCTTCGAGATGGCCACCTTTGATGACCACAGACTGAGGACCAAATTCTTTTAAAATCAGGCGACCAGCACGTTGCATGTCTTCAGGATTATGAATTGAAAAACCAACAATTTCTTCTGCTTCAGGAAGATTGGGTGTGATAATGCTTGCAAGGGGAAGCAGGTTTGTTTTTAGGTAGCTTCTCGCACTGGTATCAATCAGGGTGTCTCCGCTCGTAGCGACCATAACAGGATCAAGGACGTAGGGACAATCCAGCTTTTTAAGATAGGGCTGGATAATTTCCATGATTTCAGTAGTTGCCAACATCCCAGTTTTTACAGCCTGAGGTGGGATATCAGAAAAGACACTGTCCAATTGGGCTTTCAACATTTGAGGAGAAACATGCTCGATTAGCTGAACGCCTCTGGTATTTTGAGCGACAAGACTTGTCACAACAGCCATTCCATAGACATCTCTAGCTTGGAATGACTTTAAGTCAGCCATAATGCCAGCCCCACCACTAGGGTCAGTCCCTGCAATGGTTAAGGCAACGGGTAAATAAGTCATCTAAAACCTCCCAACCAACTGAAGTTTGTATTCTTAAGAACAAGCTGGTCTGTTTTAGAAAGGTAATAGAAGACTGCTAGTCCACATTATCATTTCCACTTCCATCAGCTAGCATTACCTAGATTGAGTCAAAGGGTCTAACAGTTGTTAATCTCAGCTTTACGCACCCCTAGTGGTTGTTTTCTTTTTTCTTTAGTATAGCATATTTTTATAGTTTATATAGTAAAAATTGACTGGAAATCCTTTATCATATGGTTAAAATTCAATTTTTCAAAGAAAAAATTAATTTCATAGTTGACAAATGTAGATTTTAATAGTATACTGATGATTGTAATTGACAAATGTAGATTTTGGAGGTGTGATTATGCAGATTTCAGATGCAGAATGGCAGGTCATGAAGATTATTTGGATGCAAGGAGAGCAGACTAGTACGGATTTGATCAGGGTTCTGGCGGAGCGGTTCGACTGGTCCAAGTCAACCATTCAAACTCTTTTGGCTCGTTTGGTTGAGAAAGAGTGTCTGACAAGGAAAAAAGAAGGCAAGTTCTTTGTCTATTCAGCCCTTTTAACTTTGGACCAAAGTCGGGATTTACTTGTCCAAGATATCAAGGACAAGGTTTGTTCTCGTAGGATTAAGAACTTGTTGGCTGATTTGATTATGGAATGTGATTTTACTCTGGCTGACTTGGCTGACTTGGAAGCTGCGATTTCTAAGAAGAAATCAAGTGCTGTAACAGAAGTAAGATGTAATTGTATGTAAAGGAGACGTCATGTTAAATAGTATTGTAACCATTGTTTGTATTACCCTTATCGCGTTTATCTTGTTTTGGTTTTTCAAAAAGCCTGAAAAATCTGGACAAAAAGCCCAGCAAAAAAAGGGCTACCAAGAGATTCGAGTGGAGGTCATGGGGGGCTATACGCCTGAGTTGATTATCCTCAAGAAATCAGTGCCAGCCCGCATTGTCTTTGACCGCAAGGATCCTTCACCATGTTTGGACCAAATTGTTTTTCCAGACTTTGGTGTCCATGCGGACCTGCCTATGGGGGAAGAGTATATAGTGGAAATCACGCCTGAGCAGGCTGGAGAGTATGGTTTCTCTTGTGGCATGAATATGATGCACGGCAAGATGATTGTAGAATAGGAGAATGATATGACTGAAATTGTAAAAGCAAGTGTTGAAAATGGTGTTCAAAAAATCCGTATCACGGCAGACAAAGGCTACCATCCAGCTCATATACAGCTTCAAAAAGGGATTCCAGCTGAGATCACCTTTCATCGAGCAACTCCTTCAAACTGTTACAAGGAAATTCTGTTTGAAGAAGAAGGCATCTTGGAACCAATCGGCGTAGATGAGGAGAAAGTCATTCGTTTTACACCTCAAGAATTAGGTCAACATGAATTTTCTTGTGGTATGAAGATGCAAAAGGGAAGCTATACAGTTGTTGAGAAGACTCGAAAATCTCTATCACTTTTACAGCGTTTTTGGATTACTAGTATCTTTACTGTGCCTCTTGTAATCCTCATGATTGGGATGTCGACAGGAGGAATTAGTCACCAAGTCATGCGTTGGGGCACCTTTTTAGCCACAACACCGATTATGCTAGTAGCAGGTGGTCCTTATATCCAAAGTGCTTGGGCTAGTTTTAAAAAGCACAATGCCAACATGGATACCTTGGTTGCTCTGGGAACCCTAGTGGCCTATTTCTATAGCTTAGTTGCCCTCTTCGCTGGCCTCCCCGTTTACTTTGAAAGTGCTGCCTTTATCTTCTTCTTCGTTCTTATGGGAGCCGTTTTTGAGGAGAAAATGCGGAAAAATACTTCCCAAGCTGTGGAGAAATTGCTGGACTTGCAGGCTAAAACAGCAGAAGTCTTGCGTGAGGATCGCTATGTTCAAGTCCCTTTGGAGCAAGTCAAGGTAGGTGACCTGATTCGAGTGCGTCCCGGTGAAAAGATTGCTGTTGATGGTGTCGTAGTAGAAGGTATCTCTAGTATTGATGAGTCTATGGTGACAGGTGAGAGTCTGCCTGTGGACAAGACAGTTGGAGATACCGTCATTGGTTCAACCATCAATAATAGTGGAACACTTGTTTTTAGAGCAGAAAAAGTTGGTTCAGAGACTGTTTTGGCTCAGATTGTGGATTTTGTGAAGAAAGCTCAGACAAGTCGTGCTCCGATTCAGGACTTGACTGATAAAGTTTCAGGGATTTTTGTTCCAGCAGTTGTCATTTTAGGGATTGTGACCTTTTGGGTTTGGTTTGTCTTGTTGAGAGATAGTGTAGTCGTGCTTGGAGCTAGCTTTGTGTCCTCTCTTCTCTACGGAGTGGCAGTTTTGATTATCGCCTGCCCTTGTGCCTTGGGGCTCGCAACACCGACAGCCCTTATGGTAGGGACAGGACGCAGTGCCAAGATGGGAGTTCTCCTCAAAAATGGAATGGTTCTACAGGAAATCCAGAAAGTCCAAACTCTTGTCTTTGATAAGACTGGGACTTTGACGGAAGGGAAGCCTGTGGTGAAAGATATCATCGGCGATGAAGTAGAAGTGCTTGGATTGGCAGCCTCTTTGGAAGAAGCTTCTCAACACCCACTGGCTGAAGCCGTTGTGAAACGAGCGAGTGAAGTTGGACTTGAGTTACAAACTGTTGAAAATTTCCAAGCTTTGCACGGAAAAGGTGTCTCAGGGCAAATCAATGGAAAACAAGTTCTGCTTGGAAATGCTAAAATGCTGGATGGCATGAACATTTCTAGCACTTATCAAGATAAACTAGAAGAACTGGAAAAAGAAGCTAAGACAGTTGTGTTTTTGGCTGTGGACAATGAAATCAAAGGCTTGCTTGCTCTGCAAGATATCCCTAAGGAAAATGCTAAGCTAGCCATCAGTCAGTTGAAAAAACGAGGCCTTAAAACAGTCATGCTGACAGGAGACAATGCAGGTGTGGCGCGTGCTATTGCAGATCAGATTGGAATCGAAGAGGTCATTGCAGGTGTCTTGCCAGAAGAAAAAGCCAACGAAATCCATAAACTACAAGCGGCTGGAAAAGTAGCCTTTGTTGGTGATGGCATCAATGATGCCCCTGCGCTCAGTGTTGCAGATGTGGGAATTGCCATGGGAGCTGGAACAGATATCGCCATCGAGTCAGCAGATTTGGTCTTGACAACCAATAATCTCTTAGGAGTGGTTCGTGCCTTTGACATGAGTAAGAAAACCTTTAATCGAATTCTGCTCAATCTTTTCTGGGCCTTTATCTACAACGTCGTCGGAATTCCGATAGCAGCAGGAGTCTTTTCAGGTGTTGGACTGGCCCTCAACCCAGAACTGGCAGGTCTAGCCATGGCCTTTAGTTCTGTATCTGTTCTGACCAGTTCACTCCTACTAAACTTTAGTAAAATAGATTAAAAGCGGGCTTGCTCGCTTTTTATTATAAAACAGATATTAAAAACGTTTTCAAGCTGTACTGTAATAGAGAATAGAAACTTCTGAGCAGATTCTTAGTAAACTAAAATTAAATGTGGTAAATTAGAATTGTAATAAATTTACTAAAAGCGTTTTCATAATTTATATGAATGTTTCTTAGTAAATTTAAAAATATTTGAAGGAGAGTTATCATTATGACTCAAGGGAAAATTACTGCATCTGCAGCAATGCTTAATGTATTGAAAACATGGGGCGTAGACACAATCTACGGTATCCCATCAGGAACACTCAGCTCATTGATGGACGCTTTGGCTGAAGACAAAGATATCCGTTTCTTGCAAGTTCGCCACGAAGAAACAGGTGCTCTTGCAGCGGTTATGCAAGCTAAATTCGGCGGCTCAATCGGGGTTGCAGTTGGTTCAGGTGGTCCAGGTGCGACTCACTTGATTAACGGTGTTTACGATGCAGCTATGGATAACACTCCATTCCTAGCAATCCTTGGATCACGTCCAGTTAACGAATTGAACATGGATGCTTTCCAAGAATTGAACCAAAACCCAATGTACAACGGTATCGCTGTATACAACAAACGTGTAGCTTACGCTGAGCAATTGCCAAAAGTTATTGACGAAGCTTGCCGTGCTGCAGTTTCTAAAAAAGGTCCAGCTGTTGTTGAAATCCCAGTAAACTTCGGTTTCCAAGAAATCGACGAAAATTCATACTACGGTTCAGGTTCATACGAACGTTCATTCATCGCTCCTGCTTTGAACGAAGTTGAAATCAACAAAGCTGTTGAAATCTTGAACAATGCTGAACGTCCAGTTATTTACGCTGGTTACGGTGGTGTGAAAGCTGGTGAAGTGATCACTGAATTGTCACGTAAAATCAAAGCACCAATCATCACAACTGGTAAAAACTTTGAAGCTTTCGAATGGAACTATGAAGGTTTGACAGGTTCTGCTTACCGTGTTGGTTGGAAACCAGCCAACGAAGTGGTCTTTGAAGCAGACACAGTTCTTTTCCTTGGTTCAAACTTCCCATTTGCTGAAGTTTACGAAGCATTCAAGAATACTGAAAAATTCATCCAAGTGGATATTGACCCTTACAAACTTGGTAAACGTCATGCCCTTGACGCTTCAATCCTTGGTGACGCAGGTCAAGCAGCTAAAGCTATCCTTGATAAAGTAAACCCAGTTGAATCAACTCCATGGTGGCGTGCAAACGTTAAGAACAACCAAAACTGGCGTGATTACATGAACAAACTCGAAGGTAAAACTGAGGGTGAATTGCAATTGTACCAAGTTTACAATGCAATCAACAAACATGCTGATCAAGACGCTATCTACTCAATCGACGTAGGTGACACTACTCAAACATCTACTCGTCACCTTCACATGACACCTAAGAACATGTGGCGCACATCTCCACTCTTTGCGACAATGGGTATTGCCCTTCCTGGTGGTATCGCTGCTAAGAAAGACAATCCAGATCGCCAAGTATGGAACATCATGGGTGATGGAGCATTTAACATGTGCTACCCAGACGTTATCACAAACGTTCAATACGACCTTCCAGTTATCAACGTTGTCTTCTCAAATGATAAATATGCCTTCATCAAGGACAAATACGAAGACACAAACAAACACTTGTTTGGTTGTGACTTCACAAACGCTGACTACGCTAAAATTGCTGAAGCTCAAGGAGCTGTTGGATTTACAGTAAACCGTATCGAAGATATCGATGCAGTTGTTGCAGAAGCTGTTAAATTGAACAAAGAAGGTAAAACTGTTGTTATCGATGCTCGCATCACTCCACACCGTCCACTTCCAGTAGAAGTACTTGAATTGGATCCAAAACTTCACTCAGAAGAAGCAATCAAAGCCTTCAAGGAAAAATACGAAGCAGAAGAACTCGTACCATTCCGTCTCTTCTTGGAAGAAGAAGGTTTGCAATCACGCGCAATTAAATAATTCCTTCGTGGAACTTAAAAAGATCGGAGTAATCCGGTCTTTTTATGGAGGATAGTAAATGAATTTAAATCAATTAGATATTATCGTTTCAGATGTTCCCAAAGCCTGTGCTGACTTGGAGCGTATTTTGGATAAAAAGTCCGATTATGTTGATGACAGTTTTGCTCAGTTTACGATTGGCAGTCACTGTCTGATGTTGTCCCAAAATCATTTGGTTCCTTTGGAAAACTTTCGGTCAGGAATCATTCTTCATATTGAGGTTGAGGATCTAAATCAGAATTACCAACGTTTAAAAGAGATCGGTGTCGAGATTTTACACGGTCCTTGTGAAACGGATTGGGGAACAGAGTCCTTATTAGTTAAAGGCCCTGCCGGTCTAGTGATTGATTTTTATCGTATGAAATAGGACATAGTAGAGTTTGATCGCCAACAAAAGTTATAGCATAAGAAGGGATTTATTCACTATTTTTATAAAATTTTCTCCCTACTTTATAAGATATTAAAAAGAGTTCAATTCGAACTCTTTTTTTGCTATAATGAGGGGAGAAAAATCAGACAGGAGAATATGATGTCAGAACCATTATTTTTACAATCAGTTATGCAAGAAAAAATTTGGGGTGGAACCAAGCTACGTGATGAGTTTGGCTATGATATCCCAAGTGAAAAAATCGGGGAATACTGGGCTATCTCAGCTCATCCAAATGGTGTCTCTAAAGTTGCCAATGGTCGCTTTGAAGGAACAGATCTAGCTACTTTGTATGCGGAACACCGTGAATTATTTGGCAATCGTCCAGAACCTGTATTTCCACTCTTGACGAAGATTCTCGATGCCAACGACTGGCTCAGTGTCCAAGTTCACCCAGACGATGCTTATGGACTAGAGCATGAAGGCGAACTCGGAAAAACAGAATGCTGGTACATCATCGCTGCGGATGAAGGTTCAGAGATTATCTACGGCCACAATGCTAAATCCAAAGAAGAACTCCGCCAGCAAATCGAGGACAAAAACTGGGATGCCTTGCTGACAAAAGTGCCTGTTAAGGCTGGAGATTTCTTCTATGTACCAAGTGGCACCATGCATGCTATTGGATCAGGAATTTTGATTCTTGAAACCCAGCAGTCTAGCGATACCACTTACCGTGTCTATGACTTTGACCGCAAGGACGACAAGGGCAACTTGCGTGAACTTCACCTTGAAAAATCTATCGATGTTTTGAACATTGGCGAGCCTGCCAATAGCCGTCCTGTGACTGTCAAAGCAGATGATTTGCGTTCCACTCTCCTTGTATCCAATGATTTCTTTGCAGTTTACAAGTGGGAAATCACAGGAAAAGTTGACTTCGAAAAGACAGCTGAATACAGCTTGTTTAGTGTCTTGGCTGGTCAAGGTCAACTGACTGTTGACGGGAAAAACTATCCAATTCAAAAAGGTAGCCACTTTATCCTACCAAGTGATGTTGAATCTTGGATCTTAGAAGGGCAAGGTCTGGAATTGATTGTTAGCCATCCATAAAAAAGAAAGGGCCTGAGTTCACTACTCAAGTCCTTTTTGATTACATAAATTGGGCGATAAAGACCACAATGATGATGATTGGAATGATGAAACGAAGAAGGAAGAGCCAGACTTGGAAAAGTCCCTGTTTCCATGCTGTTTCATCAAGATGAAGTTCCTCCATAGCAAGAGCCTTTTTGAAGATGTAGCCTGTAAAAAGTGAAAGGCAGAGGGCTCCAAATGGCATGAGAAGATTGGAAACCAAGAAGTCCATAGCGTCAAAGAAAGTCTTCTCAAAAATGTGAACATCCGCCATGACACCGTAAGACAAGGCTGAAGGAATTCCAAAGACAAAGGTCAAGATTCCTAAAATGGTGCTCCACTTGGTACGCTTGCTGTTGTCCTGATTGGTGATATTACCCACATTGATTTCCAGCATTACGACAGAAGAAGTGACCGTCGCAAAGAGGAAGAGCAAGAGGAAGAGAATGTAGAAAATGGTTCCAAAAGTCATCTTATCAAAGAGTTGAGGCAAGACGATAAAGAGCAAGCTCGGCCCCCCTTCAGACTGGATATTGAAGGCTGACATGGCCGGGAAAATGGCTAGACCTGCCATGATGGATACCGAGATATTCATGGCTACGATGGAGATTCCTGATTGGACCAGATTGGTTTTCTTGTCCAAGTAGGACGCATAGGTCAGCATGGCGGTAACCCCTAGTGAGAGGGCAAAGAAAGATTGTCCCAGAGCATAGAGGAGACCAGCACTTGTCAGCTTAGAAAAGTCTGGTTTGAGGAAGTAAAGAACACCTTCCATGGCATTTGGCAAGCTGAGGGAGCGACCGATGATGACGACAAAGATAATAAAGAGCAGGGGCATCATGACCTTAGAAGCTCTTTCAATCCCTTTCTGAACACCTCGTGATACAATAAAGATATTCAATAGGATAAAGGCTGCTTGAGCTCCTAGGGCAATGGATGGATTTGAAATGATTGAAGTAAATAATTGAGCATAATCACTCGTTTCACCAAGTTGGAATAATTTTCCAAACTCAATCCCCAGATAAACCAGAATCCATCCACCGATAACACTGTAGAAAGATAAGAGAATAAAAAGGGCAAAGGCACCAATCCAACCGATAAAGTTGTACTTACTATTCTTGCCTAGTTTTCCAAATGTTTTAATCCCAGAGACACCAGCGCTTCGGCCGAGGGCAAATTCAGCTAGCAAAAGAGGGAAACCGATTAGAATAGTGGAAATGAGAAAGACTAATAAAAAGCCTCCTCCACCGTTGGCAGCAGTCATGTAGGGGAATTTCCAAACAGCTCCAAGTCCGATGGCTGAACCAGCAGATGCTAGGATAAAGCCTAGTTTAGAACCCCATTGCGATTTTTCAGACATAGTTAAACTCCTAAAATTAGTATTACAAAAGAAAAAGCTACTGCCCTTGGCAAATAGCCTTATCAGTACTCAAGATGAGCTTTTCTTTTGATTGATAGACTTGACTATCCTATCATGTTTTCTAAGGTCTGTCAAGAAAACCATTTTCAAGTTTTCACACCTTTCTCAAAAAGTTTAAAAAATCTCACAAAAACGCTTGACTCTGACCTAAGGGGAGGGGGTATACTATTATTGTAAGGAGGAAATCATGTACCATATAAAAGAAGCTGCGCAGCTTTCGGGTGTCTCTGTCAAGACCCTGCACCACTACGATAAGATAGAACTTTTGGTTCCTTTAAAGTCGGACAATGGCTATCGAACCTACAGTCAGGATGATTTGGAACGGCTGCAGGTCATTCTGTATTACAAATATCTAGGTTTTTCTTTAGAAAAAATAGCAGAGCTATTAAAGGAGGAAAGGACAGATCTATTGTCTCATCTGACCAGACAGTTGGACTATTTGACTCGAGAAAGGGAACATCTGGATACCTTGATTTCCACCTTGCAGAAAACCATTCAAGAACAAAAAGGAGAAAGAGAAATGAGCATTCAAGAGAAATTTGCTGGATTTAACTACCAAGACCATCAAAAATACCACCAAGAGGCGGTAGAGAAATATGGACAAGAAGTCATGGACCAAGCGCTGGAGCGCCAAAAAGGTCACGAAGATGAGGCTACGGCTGCCTTCAATCAAGTCTTTAAAGCATTGGCACAAAATCTTCAAGCTGGTCTACCGATAACAGCGTCTGAAAACCAAGAAGAAGCAGCCAAACTCTTGCAAGCCATTCGTACTTATGGATTTGACTGCTCTATTGAGGTCTTTGGTCATATTGGAAAAGGCTATGTCTATAATCCAGAGTTTAAGGAAAACATTGACAAATTTGGAACAGGAACAGCCCAGTACACATCAGATGTCATTGCCCACTATGTCCAAACTCAGACAAAATAAAATCGGAGGAGTATTCTTCCGATTTTTACTAAATTTAAGTACTACTTGCTTAATAATTTTTCTACCACATTTAGTTTTCGCATGGTCAAATCCACATTGAAAAGCTTTTCAAGATAGTTAGTATTGAGCTTTTTTCGTTTTGCAGTTCTAGGGAGATAGAGGTAGAGACAGTGGTTACCGACACAAATTTCTTCTTCGCTGTAATCAATTTTCAATTTGTCTAAAGGGAGGCTTTGAATAGATTCTTGATAAAAAATCACGTGTATACGGTCATAAAGATAGTGTTCTCTAAAAGGGTTTTCTTGGATAATGTTTTTAAAAATATCCTTATTCTTAATGATTATTTTGAGATCGGCTCCAATCTTTTTCTTTATTAGAGTATGAACCTGTTCTCGTATTTTTTCTAAGGCTAAGTTACTTTCAAGAATGATATTACCACTTTGAATATAGGTTCGAACTTGTTGAAAACCAGCTTCTGTCAAGATATCTACTAGATAAGACATTTTAGGGATAGCATTTTTTCCATTAGGAGTAACTCCCCTTAACAAGATAATATGTTCCAAAGTAGTTCCTTTCTTTTGGGGCTGATTTAGCCATTGAATAATTTAGATTTAGATTGGATTTGATCCCGCCACCCAGCCGGTACAAAGGGCAGAAGTGATGTTAAAGCCACCTGTGTGGGCATTGATATCCATGACCTCGCCAGCAAAGTGGAGGCCAGGGACCAGCTTACTTTCTAGAGTTTTAGGATTGATTTCCTTGAGACTGACGCCGCCTTTGGTGACAAAGGACTTGGCAAGGGACATTTTGCCAGTAACAGGGATTTTGAGTGCTTTGATAGACTGGAGAAGTTGTTCTCGTTCCTTTTCAGTCAGTTGTTTGACTTTTTCCGGATAGCCTTGCACAAAAAATTCTGCCAAGCGTTCTGGAAGCAAAGTTTTTAAGGCATTTTTCAAGGATTTTTCACGATTCTCTTCTAGAAATGCAACCAAGTCCTTCTCAGAAAGTTGAGGTAAAACATCCAATGAGAGAACTTCCCCACCCTTGACAAAGCTAGACATACGTAGGGCAGCAGGACCGGATAGACCAAAGTGGGTAAAGAGGAGATCATGCGTGATGACATGCTTGCCATAGCTTAAGGTCACATCGTCTAGTGAAATCCCCTGAAGCGCTTTGTGTGGAAAATCTGTTAACAATGGACTCTCAGCAGCCTCAAGCTCGGTAATGGTATGCTTAAAATGACGGGCAATCTCATGGCCAAAACCAGTTGAGCCAGTGGAAGGATAGGATTTCCCACCAGTTGTGACAATCAATTTATCACAAGTGAAGCTTTGGTCAGCTGATTTAAGAACAAATTGGTCATCCACCTTTTTAACCGAAACAATTTCGGTTTGAGTAGCAACTTGACCACCTAGCTCAGTGATTTTCTTTTCTAAGGCTTCGATAATGGTTCGAGACTTGTCACTAGCAGGAAAGACGCGGCCGTGGTCCTCGACTTTAAGTTTAACACCATTTTCCGTAAAAAAATTAATGATATCATGGTTATCAAATTGGGAGAAGACACTGTAGAGAAAGCGTCCGTTCCCAGGGATGCCAGCTAGCAGGTCGTCCAAGCTACCATTGTTGGTCACATTGCAACGTCCCCCACCAGTCCCAGCTAATTTTTTTCCAAGTTTCCGATTTTTTTCGATGAGGAGGGTTTTCTGTCCATAAAAGCTACTGGAAATCGTAGCCATCATACCAGCAGGACCTCCACCGATGACAATAGTATCAAAATGTTTCATAGCTCTATTGTACCATAAAAAAACAAGAGATGATGGTCACCTCTTGTCAAGAATGCAATTAATCAATTTCATATCCCATCAGCAAACCGCCATCTTCCGCATAAAAACTGCAGAGGCCAGATGTAGGTAGAATCTTAATGTCCGCTTGTGGGAAGGTTTCGCGGATTCGCTCTGAGAGCTGTTGACAACATTTCTCGTTATTGCGTTGAGCCATGACAATACGGCCACCAGCATATCCAGCTTTTATCAACTCTTCATAGGCTGTTTGAACTGATTTCTTTGCTCCTCGTGCTTTTTGTAGCAATTCAAGGGTTCCAGTTTCACTAGCTTCCCCGACCATACGGATATTTAGAAGGCCAACGACTGTACCGATAAGCTTGCCTAAACGGCCGTTCTTCACCAAGTTATCGACTTTGGCTAGGACAAAAAGTAACTTGGTTTTTTCTTGATAGGCAGTGATAGCTTCAACTACTTCTTCAAAAGATAAGCCCTGGTCAATCAAGTCATTTAATTTTTCTACGAGCAAGTCAACTTCCCCACCAGCAGACAAACTATCAATTACATGAATTTTAGTATCAGGATGTTCTTCCAGATAAATATTCTTAGCTAGTTGAGCACTATTGTGGCTGCCAGAAAGAGTACCCGTGATGGTTACTAGGAAAATGTTTTTGGCACCTTCAAATGCTCGCAAATAATCATCTGGGCTTGGACAAGCTGATTTTGAAGCTTCTGCAGTTGCATACATGGTTTCCATCATTTGATCAATGTCAAGACTGGCATCATCAACAAAGACCTGATCAGCTACTTGAATGGTTAAGGGGACACTTACAAAGGTCGTGTCAATAGCTGGTGTTGCCAGCTGACGATAATCACAACCAGAGTCAGCAATAATCTTCCAAGTCATAGAAATTCTCCATCTTTGTCAGTTATACATTGACAAAGGTTCTGTCTTTTTTTACAATTATATCATGAAAGCCCTTGAAACAAAAGCCTCATCCGTCTGTTGTGACAAGTAGAAAGAAAATGTTATGTCTGAACGTAGAATCTCTGAAAAGTCTCTTGAAAATCTCAGAAAATCAAACCAAGAATCCAATTTATTAACTAGAGAAGCCATCGAAACAGCCCTCTTGCAACTCTTGGAAAAAAAGGACTTGACCAAGATTAGTATTTCTGAATTGGTCAAACGTGCAGGCGTTTCTCGTGCGGCCTTTTATCGCAATTATGATTCCAAAGAAGAAATTTTAGAAAGCGTCTTTAAACGAACTATCCATAATATCATGGAGCAGCTGCATCATTACGATCTAAAGACAGACCTTTATCTGGTATGGGTTCACCTTTTCCGGGAGGCAAGAAAGGAAGCCAGAGTGATTCAATTGGCCTTGGATTACCATCTGGAAAAAATCTTTGTCCAAGCCATGCAGGAATTTCTAGAAAAATACTATGGAAAATCAAAAGGTGTCAGCTCTTATCTTCATTCCTTCTGGAGTTCAGCCATCGTCTCTGTTCTCCTAAAATGGATCAAGGATGGCATGAAGGTACCAGCTGAAAAGATTGCGGATTTACGGTTACCATTTTTTAAAAAATAGAGAAAAAGGAGAAGAGATATGACTGAAAAAAGACTAGCATGGGATGAGTATTTTGCAGCCCAAGCCCTACTAATTGCCAATCGTTCCACTTGTAAACGTGCCAAAGTGGGTGCGATTCTGGTTAAGGATAATAAGGTGATTTCAACTGGTTACAATGGTTCGGTGTCAGGGACTGAGCATTGTATTGACCACGAATGTCTGGTTATCGAAGGTCACTGTGTTCGCACCCTTCACGCTGAGGTTAATGCCATTCTCCAAGGTGCTGAGCGTGGTGTTCCTAAAGGATTTACAGCCTATGTGACACACTTTCCTTGTCTGAATTGCACGAAACAATTGCTGCAGGTCGGTTGCAAGCGCGTGGTTTATATCAACCAGTACCGAATGGATGACTATGCCCAATACCTTTATCAAGAAAAAGGGACAGAATTGACCCATTTACCACTTGAGACTGTACAGGAAGCTCTTAAAGAGGCAGATTTGATGTAAAAATTATCAAAAATAAATGGTTTAGAAAGATTTTTAAACCGTTTTTTGGTATAATAAGAAGAATAAATTGAAAGAAGGAATTCCAAAAATGGGAAAAATTGAAGTTATTAATCATCCACTGATTCAACACAAATTGTCAATCTTGCGTCGTACAGATACTTCTACAAAAGCTTTCCGTGAGCTAGTAGATGAGATTGCAATGTTGATGGGGTATGAAGTACTTCGTGATCTTCCACTAGAAGATGTGGAAATCGAAACACCAATTACAAAAACAGTTCAAAAACAATTGGCTGGTAAGAAATTGGCCATCGTTCCAATCTTGCGCGCAGGTATCGGGATGGTCGATGGACTTTTGAGTTTGGTTCCAGCTGCTAAAGTTGGTCACATCGGTATGTACCGTGATGAAGAAACACTTCAACCAGTTGAGTACTTGGTGAAATTGCCTGAAGATATTGACCAACGTCAAATTTTTGTAGTAGACCCAATGTTGGCAACAGGTGGCTCAGCAATCTTGGCTGTTGATTCTCTTAAAAAACGTGGCGCATCAAATATCAAATTTGTCTGCCTTGTATCTGCTCCAGAAGGTGTAAAAGCCCTTCAAGAAGCTCATCCAGATGTAGAAATCTTTACTGCAGCCTTGGATGAACGCTTGAACGAACACGGTTATATCGTTCCAGGTCTTGGAGATGCTGGAGACCGCTTGTTCGGTACAAAATAAAATTAAAAAGAGATTGACTTGGAAAAAGATTTCCAGTCGTGAAAGGAGGTTGAATTTTTGTTTCTGTCTAATGAAAACAGAGCAAAAATTTGACCTTTTTTGACCAAGATATTATAATAGTCTTATCTTCAGTCATTTGACCAACAAAATTAAAACTCAAAAGGAGAAATAAATGATTCCTGTAGTTATTGAACAAACAAGCCGTGGAGAACGTTCCTACGATATTTACTCACGTCTTCTCAAAGACCGCATCATCATGCTGACTGGTCCAGTTGAAGACAACATGGCCAACTCAGTTATTGCCCAATTACTTTTCTTAGATGCCCAAGATAGTACAAAGGATATTTACCTTTATGTCAATACACCTGGGGGTTCTGTTTCAGCTGGTTTGGCAATCGTTGATACCATGAACTTTATCAAAGCAGATGTCCAAACCATCGTTATGGGAATGGCTGCATCTATGGGTACAGTCATCGCATCAAGTGGAGCAAAAGGCAAACGTTTCATGCTTCCAAATGCAGAGTATATGATCCACCAACCAATGGGTGGTACAGGTGGTGGTACTCAACAAACCGATATGGCTATCGCTGCAGAACACTTGCTTAAAACTCGTAACACCTTGGAAAAAATCTTGGCTGAAAATTCAGGTCAGTCAATTGAAAAAGTCCATGCAGATGCAGAACGTGATAACTGGATGAGCGCCCAAGAAACACTTGAATATGGCTTTATTGATGAAATCATGGCCAACAATTCGTTGAATTAATGATGAGAGAAAGCAAACTCGACGGAGTTTGCTTTTTTTGGTATAATAGGGAGAGATTTCTTAGAAAGAGGATTTATCATGTTTGAAAAAGTTAATCGATCTGGCTTGATTATCTATCTTTACTATAATCGTGATGCAAAAAAACTGCAGGATTATGGAGATATTACCTATCATTCCAAGAAACATCGTTACTTACAACTCTATGTTCCAACAGAGAATCTAGAGGGTGTAGTTGAGAGATTAGGTAAGGAAAGATTTATCAAAAAAGTTAGAGCTTGTCATATTCAAGAGCTGGAAACACCCTTTGTTGGCAATCTTTATCGAGAGGAAAACGTTATTATCGAAAAAGTTCAAGAAAAGTGTTGACAATTTTCTGATAATTCGGTATATTCTTAACATGCTATTTATTTAAGAAATAAGGAGACAAAAAAAATGAAGAAAAAATTTGCCCTATCGTTTGTGGCTCTTGCAAGTGTAGCACTTCTTGCAGCCTGTGGAGAAGTGAAGTCTGGAGCGTCAAACGCTGCTGGTAACTCAGTAGATGAAAAGACAATCAAAATCGGATTTAACTTTGAAGAAACTGGTGCCGTAGCAGCCTACGGAACATCTGAACAAAAAGGTGCCCAACTTGCTGTTGATGAAATCAATGCAGCAGGTGGTATCGACGGAAAACAAATCGAAGTAGTTGATAAAGATAACAAGTCAGAAACAGCAGAGGCGGCTTCAGTAACAACTAACCTTGTAACCCAATCTAAAGTATCAGCAATCGTAGGACCTGCGACATCTGGTGCAACTGCAGCTGCGGTAGCGAACGCTACAAAAGCAGGTGTTCCATTGATTTCGCCAAGTGCGACTCAAGATGGATTGACTAAAGGTCAAGATTACCTCTTTATCGGAACTTTCCAAGATAGTTTCCAAGGAAAAATTATCTCAAACTATGTTTCTGATAAATTGCAAGCTAAGAAAGTTGTTCTTTACACTGACAATGCTAGTGACTATGCCAAAGGTATTGCCAAAGCCTTCCGTGAAGCTTATAAAGGTGAAATCGTTGCTGATGAAACTTTCGTAGCAGGTGACACAGACTTCCAAGCAGCCCTTACAAAAATGAAAGGGAAAGACTTTGATGCTATCGTTGTTCCTGGTTACTACACTGAAGCTGGTAAAATTGTAAACCAAGCGCGTGGTATGGGAATTGACAAACCAATCGTTGGTGGTGATGGATTTAACGGTGAAGAGTTTGTACAACAAGCAACTGCTGAAAAAGCATCAAACATCTACTTTATCTCAGGCTTCTCTACTACTGTAGAAGTTTCAGCTAAAGCAAAAGCTTTCCTTGAAGCTTACCGCGCTAAGTACAATGAAGAGCCTTCAACGTTTGCAGCCTTGGCTTATGACTCAGTTCACCTTGTAGCAAACGCAGCAAAAGGTGCTAAAAATTCTGGTGAAATCAAGGATAACCTTGCTAAAACAAAAGATTTTGAAGGTGTAACTGGTCAAACAAGCTTCGATGCAGACCACAACACAGTCAAAACAGCTTACATGATGACCATGAATAATGGTAAGGTTGTAGCAGCAGAAGTTGTAAAACCATAATAGAAAAATATTGAAATAGGGAATGAGCCTCTGACTCACTCCCTGTTTCGATGTTTAAGAACCTATCAAAAAGTGAGGGAAAACCCTCGAAATTATAAATAGAAAGAGTGAATCTTATGCTCCAACAACTAGTAAATGGTTTGATTCTAGGTAGTGTTTATGCGCTGTTAGCCCTAGGATATACCATGGTTTACGGAATTATCAAGCTCATCAACTTCGCCCACGGTGATATTTATATGATGGGAGCCTTTATCGGTTATTTCTTGATTAATTCTTTCCAAATGAATTTCTTTGTAGCGCTTATTGTAGCTATGCTTGCGACAGCCATTCTTGGTGTCGTGATTGAGTTTCTTGCTTACCGACCTTTGCGTCACTCTACTCGTATTGCTGTTTTGATTACAGCTATTGGGGTTTCCTTCTTATTGGAGTATGGGATGGTCTATCTGGTTGGTGCCAATACTCGTGCCTTCCCTCAAGCGATTCAAACAGTTCGCTATGATTTGGGGCCAATTAGCTTAACGAATGTACAGTTAATGATTTTGGCGATTTCCTTGATTTTGATGATTTTGTTACAAGTTATTGTTCAAAAGACCAAGATGGGGAAAGCCATGCGTGCTGTATCTGTAGATAGCGATGCAGCGCAATTGATGGGGATCAATGTAAACCGTACTATCAGCTTTACCTTCGCTTTGGGTTCAGCTCTTGCAGGTGCGGCAGGTGTTCTGATTGCCCTCTATTATAACTCTCTTGAGCCTTTGATGGGGGTTACTCCAGGTCTTAAATCTTTCGTTGCCGCAGTACTTGGTGGTATCGGAATTATTCCTGGTGCGGCGCTTGGTGGATTTGTAATTGGTCTATTGGAAACCTTTGCGACAGCCTTTGGGATGTCAGATTTCCGTGATGCCATTGTTTATGGAATCTTGTTGCTGATCTTGATTGTCCGTCCAGCAGGTATCCTTGGTAAGAATGTGAAAGAGAAGGTGTAAACGATGAAGGAAAATTTAAAAGTTAATATTCTATGGTTACTCCTTTTGTTAGCTGGCTATGGCTTGATTAGTGTACTGGTTTCAGTTGGAGTGCTCAATCTATTCTATGTACAGATTTTACAACAAATCGGAATTAATATTATTCTGGCTGTTGGTCTCAACTTAATCGTTGGTTTTTCAGGACAATTTTCACTTGGGCATGCTGGTTTCATGGCGATTGGTGCCTACGCAGCAGCTATTATTGGTTCTAAATCACCAACCTACGGTGCCTTCTTTGGAGCCATGCTGGTAGGGGCTTTGCTTTCAGGAGCAGTTGCCTTACTTGTCGGAATTCCAACCTTACGTTTGAAGGGCGACTATCTTGCGGTAGCAACTCTAGGTGTTTCTGAAATTATCCGTATCTTTATCATCAATGGCGGAAGCCTTACAAATGGTGCGGCAGGTATCTTGGGAATTCCTAACTTTACAACTTGGCCAATGGTTTACTTATTTGTCGTAATTACAACCATTGCAACCTTGAACTTCTTGCGTAGTCCAATTGGTCGTTCAACCCTCTCTGTTCGTGAGGATGAAATCGCTGCTGAGTCAGTTGGGGTTAATACGACTAAAATTAAAATTATCGCTTTTGTCTTTGGTGCTATTACTGCAAGTATTGCAGGATCACTTCAGGCAGGATTTATCGGTTCAGTTGTACCGAAAGATTACACTTTCATCAACTCAATCAACGTTTTGATTATTGTTGTCTTTGGTGGACTTGGTTCAATTACAGGTGCCATTGTTTCAGCTATTGTTTTGGGAATTTTGAATATGCTTCTCCAAGATGTTGCTAGTGTGCGTATGATTATTTACGCTTTGGCTTTGGTATTGGTAATGATTTTCAGACCAGGTGGACTCCTTGGTACATGGGAATTGAGCCTATCACGTTTCTTTAAAAAATCTAAGAAGGAGGAACAAAACTAATGGCATTACTTGAAGTAAAACAGTTAACCAAACATTTTGGCGGTCTAACAGCTGTTGGAGATGTGACTCTTGAATTGAACGAAGGGGAATTGGTTGGACTAATCGGTCCAAACGGAGCTGGGAAAACCACTCTTTTCAACCTCTTGACTGGTGTTTATGAACCAAGTGAGGGAACAGTAACACTAGATGGTCACCTTTTGAATGGGAAGGCACCTTATAAAATTGCTTCTTTGGGCCTTGGACGTACTTTCCAAAACATCCGTCTCTTTAAAGATTTAACCGTTTTGGATAATGTCTTGATTGCCTTTGGCAACCATCACAAGCAACATGTTTTTGCTAGTTTTTTACGCTTACCAGCTTTTTATAAGAGTGAAAAAGAATTAAAGGCTAAGGCTTTGGAATTGTTGAAAATCTTTGATTTAGATGGTGATGCAGAAACTCTTGCTAAAAACCTTGCCTACGGACAGCAACGTCGTTTGGAAATTGTTCGTGCCCTCGCTACGGAACCTAAAATTCTCTTTTTGGATGAACCAGCCGCAGGTATGAACCCGCAGGAAACTGCTGAATTGACTGAGTTAATTCGTCGTATCAAAGATGAATTTAAGATTACGATTATGCTGATTGAACACGATATGAATCTGGTCATGGAAGTAACAGAACGCATCTACGTACTTGAATACGGTCGTTTGATTGCTCAGGGAACTCCGGACGAAATTAAGACCAATAAACGCGTTATCGAAGCTTATCTAGGAGGTGAAGCCTAATGTCTATGTTAAAAGTTGATAATCTTTCTGTGCATTACGGCATGATCCAAGCAGTCCGTGATGTAAGCTTTGAAGTTAATGAAGGAGAAGTCGTTTCCCTTATCGGTGCCAATGGTGCTGGTAAGACAACTATTCTCCGTACCTTGTCAGGTCTAGTTCGACCAAGCTCAGGAAAGATTGAATTTTTAGGTCAAGAAATCCAAAAAATGCCAGCTCAGAAAATCGTGGCAGGTGGTCTTTCACAAGTACCAGAAGGACGCCACGTCTTCCCTGGTTTGACTGTTATGGAAAATCTAGAAATGGGAGCTTTCTTAAAGAAAAATCGTGAAGAAAATCAAGCTAATTTAAAGAAAGTTTTCTCACGCTTCCCACGTCTTGAAGAACGGAAGAACCAAGATGCGGCCACTCTTTCAGGAGGGGAACAACAAATGCTTGCCATGGGACGTGCTCTTATGTCAACACCAAAACTTCTTCTTTTAGATGAACCATCAATGGGACTTGCCCCAATCTTTATCCAAGAGATTTTTGATATCATTCAAGATATCCAGAATCAAGGAACAACCGTCCTCTTGATTGAACAAAATGCCAATAAGGCACTGGCAATCTCTGACCGAGGTTATGTATTGGAAACAGGAAAAATCGTTCTATCAGGAACAGGAAAAGAACTCGCCTCATCAGAAGAAGTCAGAAAAGCATATCTGGGTGGCTAAAAAGGTCTGGGGGACCTTTTTAGTCGGTAGATGAAGATTGCGAAGCAATCATCAGAATCCAGTGGATTGTTTTAGTCGGTGGATGAGGATTACGAAGTAATTCTCATCTGTACTGGAAGGTTAGCTTCTAATCATTGAAACAAAACATAATGAGGGTGTCTATCCTTCATTCACAGAGCTCGATTTTAGAGCTCTTTTTGCTAGCTTATTCATACTTTTCTGAATTTTGAAAAAGAAATGTAAGCGTTTGATAGATTTACAAAAAGATTGTATAATAGGGATAAGAATAGAAAAGGAGAAGTCTCATGGCAGTTAAAGATTTTATGACCCGCAAGGTAGTTTATATTAGTCCAGATACAACAGTATCTCATGCAGCAGATTTGATGAGAGAGCAAGGATTACACCGCTTGCCTGTTATCGAAAATGATCAATTGGTTGGTTTGGTGACAGAGGGAACAATTGCCCAAGCAAGTCCATCAAAAGCAACAAGTCTTTCTATCTATGAGATGAACTATCTTCTAAATAAGACAAAAGTAAAAGATGTTATGATTCGCGATGTTGTCACTGTTTCAGGCTATGCTAGTCTAGAGGATGCAACTTATTTGATGTTGAAAAACAAGATTGGTATTCTTCCAGTCGTAGATAACCATCAAGTATACGGAGTTATTACTGACCGTGACGTTTTCCAAGCCTTTCTTGAAATTTCTGGTTATGGTGAAGAAGGAATTCGTGTGCGCTTTGTTACAGAAGATGAAGTTGGTGTACTCGGAAAGATTGTTTCTTTGATTGTAGAAGAAAATTTGAATATCTCACATACAGTAAATATTCCGCGTAAGGATGGTAAGGTGATTATCGAAGTTCAAATTGATGGATCAATTGATTTACCAGCCTTGAAAGAAAAATTTGAATCAGAGAATATTCAAGTAGAAGAAATCACTCGTACTTCAGCAAAAGTCTTGTAAGAAGGGAAGCCGAAAGGCTTCTTTTTACGTGTAATAAGGAATTAGAGCAAAAGATGGAAAGAAATGATAAAATATGCTATAATGAAATGATGTAAAAAGGAGTATTTATGGACATTTCAGTAATTCGTCAGAAAATTGACGCAAATCGTGAAAAATTAGCTTCTTTCAGGGGGTCTCTTTGACCTCGAAGGTTTAGAGGAAGAGATTGCCATCTTGGAAAACAAGATGACAGAACCTGATTTTTGGAACGATAATATCGCGGCCCAAAAAACGTCGCAAGAATTAAATGAATTAAAAAACACCTATAACACCTTCCACAAAATGGAAGAGTTGCAGGATGAAGTCGAAATTTTATTAGACTTTTTAGCTGAAGATGAGTCGGTTCATGAAGAATTGGTAACGCAGTTATCCGAACTTGATAAGATGATGACCAGTTACGAGATGACCTTGCTCTTGTCAGAACCTTATGACCATAATAATGCGATTTTGGAAATCCATCCAGGATCCGGTGGTACTGAGGCTCAGGACTGGGGTGATATGTTGCTTCGTATGTACACTCGCTATGGAAATGCTAAAGGCTTTAAAGTGGAAGTATTGGATTACCAAGCAGGAGATGAAGCTGGTATCAAGTCAGTAACCTTATCTTTTGAAGGACCTAATGCCTATGGTCTTCTCAAGTCAGAAATGGGTGTACACCGTTTGGTACGAATTTCACCATTTGACTCTGCTAAACGTCGCCACACCTCTTTCACATCTGTAGAAGTGATGCCAGAATTGGATGATACTATTGAAGTAGAAATCCGTGAAGATGATATCAAGATGGATACTTTCCGTTCAGGTGGTGCTGGTGGACAAAACGTCAACAAGGTTTCCACAGGTGTGCGTTTGACACACATTCCTACAGGAACTGTCGTTCAGTCAACAGTCGATCGTACCCAGTATGGAAATAGAGATCGTGCCATGAAGATGTTGCAGGCTAAGCTCTATCAAATGGAACAAGAAAAGAAAGCTGCGGAAGTTGATTCCCTCAAGGGTGAAAAAAAAGAAATCACATGGGGAAGCCAAATCCGTTCTTATGTCTTCACACCTTATACTATGGTAAAAGATCACAGAACTAGCTTTGAGGTTGCTCAGGTAGATAAGGTTATGGATGGGGACCTAGATGGTTTTATCGATGCCTATCTCAAGTGGAGAATTAGCTAAGATAGAAAGGAACTCACATGTCAATTATTGAAATGAGAGATGTCGTCAAAAAATACGACAATGGAACGACTGCTCTACGAGGTGTTTCGGTCAGCGTTGACCCAGGAGAATTTGCTTACATCGTAGGACCTTCAGGAGCAGGGAAGTCAACCTTTATTCGTTCTCTATATCGTGAAGTAAAAATTGATAAAGGAAGCCTAACAGTTGCAGGTTTTAATCTGGTAAAAATTAAGAAGAAAGATATTCCTCTACTTCGTCGTAGTGTTGGAGTAGTCTTCCAGGACTATAAACTCTTACCTAAGAAAACTGTCTACGAAAATATTGCTTATGCTATGGAAGTAATCGGGGAAAATCGTCGTAATATCAAAAAACGTGTGATGGAAGTTTTGGACTTGGTTGGGTTGAAGCACAAGGTTCGTTCTTTCCCAAATGAGCTCTCAGGTGGAGAACAACAGCGAATTGCGATTGCGCGTGCTATTGTAAACAATCCCAAAGTATTGATAGCCGATGAACCAACAGGAAACTTGGATCCGGATAATTCATGGGAAATTATGAATCTTTTGGAACGGATTAACCTACAAGGGACAACTATTTTAATGGCGACTCATAATAGCCAGATTGTAAATACCTTGCGCCACCGTGTCATTGCCATTGAAAATGGACGTGTCGTTCGTGACGAATCAAAAGGAGAGTATGGATACGATGATTAGTAGATTTTTTCGCCATTTATTTGAATCACTAAAAAGTTTGAAACGAAATGGTTGGATGACAGTGGCTGCTGTCAGCTCAGTCATGATTACTTTGACCTTGGTTGCCATATTTGCTTCTGTTATTTTCAATACAGCGAAACTAGCTACAGATATTGAAAATAATGTCCGAGTAATGGTATACATTCGTAAGGACGTAGCCGATAATAGTGAAACCATTGAAAAAGAAGGTCAAACTGTTACAAATAATGACTACCACAAGGTATATAATGCCTTGAAGGGCATGTCTACGGTTAAGAGTGTTACCTTTTCAAGTAAAGAAGAACAATATGAAAAATTAACTGAGACAATGGGGGACAACTGGAAAATCTTTGAAGGTGACGCTAATCCTCTCTATGATGCCTATATCGTTGATACAAATACCCCGAGTGATGTTCAAAAAGTAGCTGAAGAAGCTAAGAAAATTGAAGGGGTGTCAGAAGTACAAGATGGTGGTGCAAACACCCAACGTCTGTTCCAACTTGCTTCCTTCATTCGTGTTTGGGGATTAGTCATAGCAGGCCTCTTGATTTTCATTGCAGTTTTCTTAATTTCTAATACTATTCGTATTACAATTATTTCTCGCAGTCGCGAAATTCAAATTATGCGCTTGGTTGGTGCTAAGAACAGCTATATCCGTGGCCCTTTCTTACTTGAAGGTGCCTTCATTGGTTTGCTTGGAGCAACTGCGCCATCAGTGTTGGTCTTTATTGTTTATCGAATGGTTTATCAATCGGTCAATAAGTCATTAGTAGGTCAAAATCTTTCGATGATTTCACCAGAATTATTCAGTCCACTGATGATTGCCCTTTTGTTTGTTATTGGAATTTTTATTGGTTCAATTGGATCAGGAATTTCAATGCGCCGATTCCTGAAAATCTAAAACAGAATATAAGTATATTTGAGGAGATTTTAATATCTCCTCTTTTACTACAAAAATTTTAGAAAAAAGTGTACTTTTTTTTATAAAAGCCTTTACAAAAAAAATTAAAGTGGTATAATTAATACATAGTTAAGTGCAAACGTTTTCGTAAAACGTTTGCCTAAATAAAAATAAAGGAGATTTGAATGATGAAAGATACATTCAAAAATGTCTTGTCTTTCGAGTTTTGGCAAAAATTCGGTAAGGCTTTGATGGTGGTTATCGCCGTTATGCCGGCTGCTGGTTTGATGATTTCAATCGGTAAGTCGCTTGTGATGATTAACCCTAACTTTGCTCCACTCGTTATTACTGGTGGTGTACTAGAGCAAATCGGTTGGGGAGTTATCGGTAACCTTCACATTTTGTTTGCCCTAGCAATTGGAGGAAGCTGGGCTAAAGAACGTGCTGGTGGTGCTTTTGCCGCTGGTCTTGCCTTCATCTTGATTAACCGTATCACTGGTACAATCTTTGGTGTATCAGGAGACATGTTGAAAAATCCAGATGCTATGGTAACAACTCTCTTTGGTGGATCAATCAAAGTTGCTGACTACTTCGTTAGCGTTATGGAAGCACCTGCCTTAAACATGGGTGTATTCGTAGGGATTATCTCTGGTTTTGTAGGGGCAACTGCTTACAACAAATACTACAACTTCCGTAAACTTCCTGATGCACTTTCATTCTTCAACGGGAAACGTTTCGTACCATTTGTAGTTATTCTTCGTTCAGCAATCGCTGCAATTCTACTTGCTGCCTTTTGGCCAGTAGTTCAAACTGGTATCAATAGCTTTGGTATCTGGATTGCAAACTCACAAGAAACTGCTCCAATCCTTGCACCATTCTTGTATGGTACTTTGGAACGTTTGCTCTTGCCATTTGGTCTTCACCACATGTTGACAATCCCAATGAACTATACAGCTCTTGGTGGTACTTATGAGATTTTGACAGGTGCAGCTAAAGGCACTCAAGTATTTGGTCAAGACCCACTATGGCTTGCATGGGTAACAGACCTTGTTAACCTTAAAGGTACAGATGCAAGTCACTACCAACAATTGTTAGATACTGTTCACCCAGCTCGTTTCAAAGTTGGACAAATGATCGGTTCATTCGGTATCTTGATGGGTGTGATCGTGGCTATCTATCGTAATGTCGATGCTGATAAGAAACATCAATATAAAGGTATGATGATTGCGACAGCTCTTGCAACATTCTTGACAGGGGTTACTGAACCAATCGAATACATGTTCATGTTTGTAGCAACACCTATGTACCTTGTTTACTCACTTGTTCAAGGTGCTGCCTTCGCTATGGCTGACGTAGTAAACCTACGTATGCACTCATTCGGTTCAATCGAGTTCTTAACTCGTACACCTATTGCAATCAGTGCTGGTATCGGTATGGATATCGTTAACTTCGTTTGGGTAACTGTTCTCTTTGCCGTAATCATGTACTTTATCGCAAACTTCATGATTCAAAAATTCAACTACGCAACTCCAGGACGTAACGGTAACTACGAAACTGCTGAAGGTTCAGAAGAAGCTAGCAGCGAAGTGAAAGTTGCAGCAGGTTCTCAAGCTGTAAACATTATCAACCTTCTTGGTGGACGCGCAAACATCGTTGATGTTGATGCATGTATGACTCGTCTTCGTGTTACTGTTAAGGATGCAGATAGAGTCGGTGATGCAGAACAATGGAAAGCAGAAGGAGCTATGGGTCTTGTCATGAAAGGACAAGGTGTTCAAGCTATCTACGGACCAAAAGCTGACGTATTGAAATCTGATATCCAAGATATCCTTGATTCAGGTGAAATCATTCCTGAAACTCTTCCAAGTCAAATGACAGAAGCACAACAAAACACTGTTCACTTTAAAGGTCTTACTGAGGAAGTTTACTCAGTAGCAGACGGTCAAGTTCTTGCTTTGGAACAAGTAAAAGATCCAGTATTTGCTCAAAAAATGATGGGTGACGGATTTGCTGTAGAACCTGCAAATGGAAACATTGTATCTCCAGTTTCAGGGATTGTATCAAGCATCTTCCCTACAAAACATGCTCTTGGTCTTGTGACTGAAGCAGGTCTTGAAGTATTGGTTCACATTGGTTTGGACACAGTAAGTCTTGAAGGAAAACCATTTACAGTTCATGTAGCTGAAGGACAAAAAGTTGCAGCAGGTGATCTTCTTGTTACAGCTGACTTGGATGCTATCCGGGCAGCAGGTCGTGAAACATCAACAGTGGTTGTCTTCACAAATGCTGAAGCTATTAAATCAGTTAAATTAGAACAAACAGGTTCTCTTGCAGCTAAAACAGCAGTTGCTAAAGTAGAATTGTAATATACTTGAGGTTGGAAGCTGTTTTCCAACCTCTTGTTTTAGGAGAAAAGCATGAAATTTTTAACACTCAATACTCATAGCTGGATGGAAAAAGAAGCTGAGGAAAAATTCCAACTCTTGCTTGAAGATATTCTTGATAAAGATTATGATTTGATTTGTTTCCAAGAAATCAATCAGGAAATCACTTCGCCAGAGGTGAAGGTTAATGACCTTTATCAAGCTTTGCCAGCAGCAGAGCCTATTCACAAAGACCACTATGTTAGACTCTTGGTTGAAAAGTTGTCAGAGCAAGGGAAGAATTACTATTGGACTTGGGCCTATAACCATATTGGATATGAGCGCTACCATGAAGGTGTGGCTATCTTGTCTAAAACACCTATTGAAGCAAGAGAAATTTTGGTTTCAGATGTGGATTATCCAACAGATTATCATACTCGTCGAGTTGCCTTGGCTGAAACTGTAGTCGATGGTAAGGAGCTTGCAGTTGCAAGTGTCCACCTTTCTTGGTGGGATAAAGGTTTCCAAGAAGAATGGGCACGATTTGAGGCTGTATTGAAAGAATTGAACAAGCCACTTTTGCTAGCTGGAGATTTCAACAACCCAGCTGGTCAGGAAGGCTACCAAGCTATTTTAGCTAGTCCATTAGGCTTACAAGATGCCTTTGAAGTCGCTAAAGAGAAAATCGGTAGCTATACCGTTCCACCAGAAATTGATGGCTGGAAAGGGAACACTGAACCCCTTCGAATCGATTATGTCTTTACTACCAAGGAGCTAGAGGTAGAAAATTTACATGTCGTATTTGATGGTAACAAGAGTCCACAAGTCAGTGACCACTATGGCTTGAGTGCTATTTTAAACTGGAAATAATAACTAATACTCTTCGAAAATCAAATTCAAACCACGTCAACGTCGCCTTGCCGTACTCAAGTACAGCCTGCGGCTAGTTTCCTAGTTTGCTCTTTGATTTTCATTGAGTATGAAAAGAGGTTGGAATCATGAAATTCCAGCCTTTTTCTGACTAGAGAAGCTACTGGAAATAGTCTAAATAAGTGAGACTACTGAAATGGAATAAAATGTGGTATAATTGATAAGATAGATAGAATCGAGGATATTATGTCATTTACGAAATTTCAATTTAAAAACTATATTAGAGAAGCCCTGAAGGAGTTAAAATTTACAACTCCAACAGAGGTGCAAGATAAGTTGATTCCTATTGTTTTGGCAGGTCGTGACCTAGTCGGTGAATCAAAAACAGGTTCAGGTAAGACTCACACTTTCCTATTACCGATTTTCCAGCAATTAGATGAAGCTAGCGATAGTGTACAAGCAGTGATTACTGCACCGAGTCGTGAGTTAGCTACTCAAATTTATCAAGCAGCCCGTCAGATTGCTGACCACTCAGAAGTGGAAGTTCGTGTGGTTAATTATGTAGGTGGTACGGATAAGGCTCGCCAGATTGAGAAATTGGCAAGCAATCAGCCTCATATTGTTATTGGAACACCAGGCCGTATCTACGACTTGGTTAAGTCTGGTGACCTAGCTATTCACAAGGCTAAGACCTTTGTGGTCGATGAGGCAGACATGACCTTGGATATGGGATTCTTGGAAACTGTTGATAAGATTGCTGGCAGCCTTCCAAAAGATCTGCAATTCATGGTATTCTCAGCGACTATTCCACAAAAACTGCAACCATTCTTGAAAAAATACTTATCAAATCCTGTTATGGAGAAAATTAAGACCAAAACGGTCATTTCTGACACCATTGATAATTGGTTGATTTCGACCAAAGGTCGCGACAAAAATGCTCAAATTTATCAGTTGACTCAGTTGATGCAGCCTTATTTGGCAATGATTTTTGTTAACACCAAAACGCGTGCTGATGAATTGCATTCATATCTGACTGCTCAAGGATTGAAGGTGGCAAAAATCCATGGGGATATTGCCCCTCGTGAGCGCAAGCGAATCATGAATCAGGTTAAAAATCTGGATTTTGAGTACATTGTTGCAACAGACTTGGCAGCGCGTGGGATTGACATTGAAGGTGTCAGCCATGTCATCAATGATGCCATTCCGCAAGACTTATCCTTCTTCGTTCACCGTGTTGGTCGTACTGGACGAAATGGCTTACCAGGTACAGCTATTACCCTTTATCAGCCAAGTGATGACTCGGATATCCGTGAGTTGGAGAAATTGGGAATCAAGTTTACTCCTAAGATGGTCAAAGACGGAGAATTTCAAGATACCTATGACCGAGATCGTCGTGCTAATCGTGAGAAGAAGCAAGATAAGCTTGATATTGAAATGATTGGTTTGGTCAAAAAGAAAAAGAAAAAAGTCAAACCGGGTTATAAGAAGAAAATTCAATGGGCGGTTGATGAAAAACGCCGTAAAACTAAGCGTGCTGAAAATCGTGCTCGCGGTCGTGCGGAGCGTAAAGCAAAACGCCAAACATTTTAAAATAGGTTGAGAAAAATTCAATTTTAGTAAAAAACGGAAAAAATCTTTCCACAATAAAACGTATAATATCAAGATTTTAGCACATCTGATATTATGCGTTTTTCTGCTTTTAAAGACTTTTTCCTCAGTCACATGCGTCGAAGGTTATATAGTAGATTGGAACTAGAATAGTACGTTACAACTGCTAAAAATATTTCTAGAAATTAATTTGACTTTCCTAATCCATTTGTTCACCTCTTATTTCAATCTACTATAGCAAAAAAACTCCAAACGCGATACAATAAAGGTGTTCAAGCCAATTGTAAAGTGAAAGGAGAAAAATATGGCGCAAAAGGCTCATAGTTTATTACACACAAAGTATCACTTTGTGTTCACCCCTAAGTATAGACGAAATGTTATCTAAAATTAATATCAAAGTAGTTTATCACATTCGAATCACAAAAAATTTTAAAAAATGGCAATATTTGTTAACAAGAATTTTGTCGTTTGTTATAATGTAGTTGTAAATGATTAAGATTGGTAATCAAAAAATAAAGAGGGAAATGTCATGAATAAGAAATATAATATAGTTCTATTATTGTTGTTTATAGTTTATTTATTTGGATATTTTTCAATTTCAAAAACGTTAATTCCTATAATGTGTGTGATCCAAGTATTTTTGATAGAACATATATTTAGAGTTCGTAATAGTATTATGCAAATAGGTGAAATTATAATTGTTGTTGCTTCTATAATATTATTTATTGATAGTATATTGAGTTTGTAACATTAGACTGAGTAAAAGTCTTTAAAATTAGGAAGATTTATAGACTTCTATATAGAATCAAATTTTCCAGATACCTACTGAAGCTGATTTATATCCTCATATTTCTTCTACTATCTACGTCACTAAACTTGACAGACATATATTGCAGGTACAACCTCTTTACCTACAATCTCAAAGTTAATACTCTTCGAAAATCTCTTCAAACCACATCAGCTTTGCCTTGCCGTACTCAAGTATAGCCTGTGGCTAGTTTCTTAGTTTGCTCTTTGGTTTTCGTTGATAAAAGAAATGCTCCTCCAAGACGGAAGAGCATTTTTTATTGTGATTTTGATTCGGTTTCTGCCGACTCTGGGTGGAGTTCTTGGTAACTTGGTGCATTGAAGAGGTCAGTACTGGTTTTGCCTTGTCGTTGGCTAAAGAGGCTCGTTGATTGACTACCTTTTTCCTGCTCAATCTTTTGCAGAATTGGTAAAGAATTGAGGTAAGAAATACTTTCTGTATCAACTGCTCCAAGATGATCTTTTTGGTAAAAACGTATCAAATCGCCAGTTTGGATCTGATCGCTAATTTTCAGCTGTTGACTGGCTGCTTGACGAACGATTTCTAGTTCAGTCTGAGCTTGTTCATCAAGATTACTGATTTCAAGACCGCTCTCAGTATAGTAGGTTCGTCCGTCATAACTGGTGTATTTAGGTGTGACGAATGAATTGGCAGTTCGAAAGGCAACGATTTCTTGATGATCTGGTGATAGTAGGTCTTGTCCAACTTGAAGGAAGGAATTGGACTCAATACCAAGGATGTGTTCGAGAGTCGGTAAGATATCGATTTGTCCACCGTAGGTATTGATAATTTGTCCCTTTTCATAACCAGGTATGACCACCATAAAAGGCACTCGTTGCAACATGGCATTATCGTAATTCGACCAGTTCTCAGAAGTCTTGCCAATCAAAGGTGCCAGGTCAGGGTTGCGGGAATTGGAAATGCCATAATGGTCTCCATAAATGACGATGATGGATTTTTCATAGAGGCCACTTTCTTTGAGATAGTCAAAGAAAGCCTTGATGGCACTGTCCAGATAGTTGGCGGTTTGGAAGTAGCCATTGATAGTTTCATCTTTGGTTTTGGCCAAGGGGAAACCAAGCTCATCGCCAGTCAGATTGCTAGCATAAGGATAGTGATTGGACACCGTGATATACTTGGCATAAAAAGGTTGCTGTAAGTGATCCAGATATTGGATAGAATCTTTCATCATGATTTTATCATTTAAACCATATTGGAAAGAATTGCTACTGTCTTGCTTGGTAAAATAGGAAGCATCAAAGAAGTATTGGTAGCCCCATTGTTTGTAGGTCGTATTTCGGTTCCAGAAGGTCCCGATATTACCGTGAAAGACAGCACTCGATTGATAGCCATTTTTTGATAGGATAAAAGGGGCAGCTTGCTGGGTATTGGTACCTCCGTAGTTGACCATGAAGGAACCTTGATCAAGGCCAAATAAACCGGTTTCTAGCATGGTTTCCGCATCTGAGGTTTTTCCAGCCTTGACTTGGTTAAAGATATTCGAAAAGGCTAGTGTAGATTGCGAATGGTAGAGGGAATTCAGGAAGGGAGTGACTTCATGCTCAGTTCCATCTAGGTTGAGTTTATAGTCAAGCAGGAATTGTTGGAAACTCTCCAAGTGGAGATAAATCACATTTTTTCCTTTGGCCAAGCCAAAATAGTCTGGATTGGGCTTAGCCGAATGTTCTTGAATATAATCTGTAATAGGTTGAAGGTCAGTCTCAGAGGCCTTAGCACGTTCTTTGTTGGCGCTATAGGATTGGTTGGCACTATAACCTAGAAAGGCTGGCAAACTGAGGGCACGAACAACATAATAATTCGAAAATCCTCGTGACAGGAGATCGGGACGCTCAATTTCAGCCAAGAAAAGATTAGCTGAAAAGAGCAGGGCTGAGAGAGCAGTGATAGCAACACTGGAGCGGAATTTGAAAGGTCTCCTATCCAAATGGATGAATTTTTTAAAGAAAAGAAAAGCCAGCAGTGGGAAATCCATAAAATAGATGAAATCCCAAGGACGCAGTAACTCTAGTTCCGCAGTACCAACAGACACCTTGCTGACCACCTTCATGGTATTAGCTGTGATAAAGTCACTAAATTCTCGATAGTAAAAGACATTGGAGTAGAGCCAAATGAATAAAAGGCTATAAATAGCTATACTAAGACTATAAAAGGACTTGGTTGATCGAGCATAGAGGGCAAGAGCCAGTAGGAGGAGTCCCAAAGGAAGGGGGTTGAAAAAGGCGATAAAGGCAAGGTAATTTCCTTGTAACTTGCCCACTTGAATATCTAAATTAAAGTCAACGGTATAGGCTAATAAGGTTTTGATCCAATAGAGGATTAAAAGGGTTAGGACAAAACCCAGTCTGGTACCGATGACTTTTTGGATTTTGTTAAAATTGATTCTCACACAATTACTTCCTAAGTTTTTATTAGTATTAGTATACCATTTTTTAAAACTAGAGTAAAAAAGCAAGGGTAGTTTCTTTTTTGAGAATTGTCTAAAAGTTTGTTATAATGGTAATCATGAATAGAATAAGAGTCAGTAAAAGGATTGAAAAAAAGCTTGCCAAAGGGCTAGTTTTGCTAGAAGCCAGCGATCTTGAGAATGTTAATCTTAAGGATCAGGAAGTAGAAGTCCATAGTCAAGATGGAAAATTTCTTGGGACTGCCTACCTTTCTCAGCAAAACAAGGGCTTGGGCTGGTTTGTTAGCACAGACAAGGTGACCTTCAATCAAGCTTTCTTTGAAATGCTGTTTAGACAAGTTAAAGAAAAGAGAAGCGCCTACTATCAAGATGATTTGACAACTGCCTTTCGTCTCTTCAACCAGGAGGGAGATGGCTTTGGCGGTCTGACAGTGGACCTTTATGGCGACTATGCTGTATTTTCTTGGTATAACTCTTATGTTTATCAGATTCGTCAGATCATCTCAGAAGCCTTTAGACAGGTTTTTCCTGAGGTTTTAGGGGCTTATGAGAAGATCCGCTTTAAGGGTTTGGACTATGAATCTGCTCATGTTTATGGTCAAGAAGCACCTGACTTTTTCACTGTTCTGGAAAATGGTGTCCTGTATCAAGTCTTTATGAACGATGGCTTGATGACAGGGATTTTCCTAGACCAGCATGAAGTTCGTGGTAGTCTGGTTGATGGATTGGCTATGGGCAAATCCTTGCTCAATATGTTTTCTTATACAGCAGCTTTTTCAGTAGCTGCGGCCATGGGAGGAGCAAGCCAGACAACTTCGGTTGACCTAGCCAAGCGTTCACGAGAATTGTCTCAAGCGCATTTTCAGGCAAATGGGCTCAGCACAGATGCCCATCGTTTTATAGTCATGGACGTCTTTGAGTATTTCAAGTATGCCAAACGAAAAGGCTTGACTTACGATGTGATTGTTCTAGATCCGCCTAGCTTTGCTCGGAACAAAAAACAGACTTTCTCTGTGGCTAAGGATTATCACAAGTTGATTTCCCAGAGTCTTGAGATTTTAAATCCGGGAGGGATTATCATTGCCAGTACCAATGCTGCCAATGTTTCCCGCCAGAAATTTACAGAACAAATTGATAAAGGCTTTGCAGGAAGAAGTTACCAGATTTTAAATAAATACGGTCTTCCAGCAGATTTCGCCTATAATAAAAAAGATGAAAGTAGTAATTACCTCAAGGTGATTAGTATGAAGGTTAGTAAATGAAATTAATAGTTTCAGTAATGCCAAGAAGTTTAGAGGAGGCCCAGGCTCTGGATGCTACGAGGTATCAGGATGCTGATATCATTGAATGGCGTGCCGACTATCTGCCTAAAGAAGCGATTTTGCAGGTGGCTCCAGCTATTTTTGAAAAATTCGCAGGTCGTGAGTTGGTTTTCACTCTGCGAACTCGCGCTGAAGGGGGAGAAATTGATCTTTCTCCGGAAGAATATATCCATCTAATCAAGGAAGTGGCGCAACTCTATCAACCAGACTATATTGATTTTGAGTACTATAGCTACAAGGATGTCTTTGAGGAAATGCTGGACTTCCCAAATCTCGTTTTAAGTTACCACAATTTCCAAGAAACACCTGAAAATATGATGGAAATCTTGTCAGAGTTGACGAGCCTAAATCCAAAACTGGTCAAGGTTGCGGTGATGGCTCACACGGAGCAAGATGTTTTAGACTTGATGAACTATACACGAGGTTTTAAAACCCTTAATCCTGAACAGGAATATGTGACTATTTCTATGGGCAAGGTGGGCAAGGTCTCTCGTATCACTGCAGATGTGACTGGTTCTAGCTGGTCCTTTGCTAGTCTAGATGAGGCAAGTGCCCCAGGTCAAATTTCCTTAGCTAACATGAAAAAAATTCGGGAGATTTTGGATGAAGCTTGATGGCTATACACGTTTAGCTGCAGTTGTTGCCAATCCTATTAAGCATTCTATCTCTCCCTTCATCCACAATAGGGCCTTTGAGGCTACAGCTACCAATGGTGTTTATGTGGCTTGGGAGATTGAAGCGAGTGACTTGGCAGAAACAGTGGCCAATATTCGCCGCTACCAGATGTTTGGTATCAACCTGTCCATGCCCTATAAGGAGCAAGTGATTTCCTATTTGGATGAGTTGAGTGACGAAGCGCGCTTGATCGGTGCGGTCAATACGGTTGTCAATGATAATGGAACTTTAATTGGATATAATACAGATGGCAAGGGATTTTTTAAGAGCTTGCCTTCTTTTACAATTACAGGTAAAAAGATGACCTTACTGGGTGCAGGTGGTGCGGCTAAATCAATCTTGGCGCAGGCTATTTTGGATGGCGTCAGTCAGATTTCAGTCTTTGTTCGTTCAGTTTCTATGGAAAAAACAAGACCTTATCTAGACAAGTTACAGGAGCAAACAGGTTTTAAAGTGGACTTGTATGCTTTAGAAGATGTTTCTGAACTGCAAGCAAGGATTGCTGAGTCGGATTTACTTGTCAATGCGACCAGTGTAGGGATGGATGGTAAATCATCCCCAGTTCCTGAAAGCATTAATTTGCCAGAAACTCTCTTGGTCGCAGATATCATTTACCAACCCTTTGAGACGCCATTTTTGAAATGGGCTAGGAGGCAGGGCAATCCAGCTGTCAATGGTCTGGGAATGTTGCTCTATCAAGCTGCAGAAGCCTTTCAACTGTGGACAGGAAAGGAAATGCCAACAGAAGAGATTTGGCAGTCTTTAACAGAAAAATACCAATAAAGAAAAGGAGACTCTCCTATGAAAATCAGAATCGATATTCCTCATCATCCTTATGATATTCAGATTGAAAAAGGCTGTTTGGCTCAGACTGGTCAATGGTTGCGAGAACTCTGGCAACCTCAAAAAGTGATCATTGTAACAGACAACCATGTAGCTTCTCTTTATGCAGAGAAGGTCAAGCTCAGCCTAGAAGATGCTGGTTTTCAGGTGGCGGTATTTGACTTTTTAGAGGGTGAGGAAAGAAAGAATTTAACCACTGTCCAGAAAGTCTATGAATTTCTAGTTAAGCAAGGTCTGACTCGTAGCGATGGAATCGTGGCTCTTGGTGGCGGTGTCGTTGGAGACCTGGCTGGTTTTGTAGCCTCTACCTATATGCGGGGCATTCACTTTGTTCAGATCCCGACCAGCTTGACAGCCCAGGTGGATTCTTCTATCGGTGGAAAGACAGGCGTCAATACTCCATTTGCTAAGAATATGGTGGGGACCTTTGCCCAACCAGATGGGGTTCTGATTGACCCGCTTGTCCTTGAAACACTCGGAAAAAGAGAGTTGATTGAAGGGATGGGTGAGGTTATCAAGTACGGCTTGATTGAGGCCCCAGAACTGTGGGCTCTCTTGACGGAGCTAGATGGTTCTGTAGAGAGCATTTTGGAGTATGCAGAGACCTTGATTGAACATTCTTGTCAGGTTAAGCGTAAGATGGTAGTTGAGGATGAGTTGGATAACGGTGTTCGCCTTTACCTCAACTTTGGCCATACTATTGGCCATGCTATTGAAGCGACTGCCGGTTATGGCAAGGTCATGCATGGTGAAGCTGTGGCTATGGGAATGGTGCAGATATCCAAGGTTGCTGAGGAAAAAGGCCTTATGCCAGCTGGGATTACCCAGTCTATCACAGAGATGTGTCAGAAATTTGGGCTACCTGTTGACTATGAAAACTGGGATGTTGATAAGCTTTATCAGGCTTTGACTCATGATAAGAAAGCGCGTGGCAATACCTTGAAATTGGTCTTGGTACCAGAGCTCGGTTCAGCGACCATTCACCCAGTTTCTCTGGAAGAGATGAAAGACTACTTGGTAAAATAAGGAGAGTGTATGAGATATTTAACTGCAGGAGAATCACACGGCCCGCGTCTAACGGCTATCATTGAGGGAATTCCAGCTGGACTTCCTTTGACAGCTGAGGATATTAATGGAGACCTTAAACGCCGTCAGGGTGGCTACGGTCGTGGTGGTCGTATGAAGATTGAGAGTGACCAGGTTGTCTTTACATCGGGCGTTCGCCATGGGAAAACGACAGGGGCTCCTATTACCATGGATGTCATCAATAAGGACCACCAGAAATGGCTGGATATCATGTCTGCGGAGGACATTGAAGACCGCCTTAAAAGCAAACGAAAAATCACCCATCCACGTCCAGGTCATGCCGATTTGGTTGGGGGTATCAAGTACCGTTTTGATGATTTGCGAAATTCCTTGGAACGTTCATCAGCTCGTGAAACCACCATGCGGGTGGCAGTTGGGGCAGTAGCTAAACGACTCTTGGCTGAATTGGATATGGAGATTGCCAGCCATGTTGTGGTCTTTGGTGGCAAGGAAATCGATGTACCTGAAAATCTGACAGTAGCTGAAATAAAGCAACGAGCTGCCCAGTCTGAAGTTTCTATTGTCAACCAAGAAAGAGAACAGGAGATCAAGGATTATATTGACCAAATCAAACGTGACGGTGATACCATCGGTGGAGTTGTCGAGACAGTCGTTGGAGGCGTACCAGTAGGACTTGGTTCCTATGTTCAATGGGACAGAAAATTGGATGCGCGATTGGCCCAAGCTGTCGTCTCTATCAATGCCTTTAAAGGAGTGGAATTTGGCCTCGGCTTTGAAGCTGGTTACCGCAAAGGCAGCCAAGTTATGGACGAAATTCTCTGGTCTAAAGAAGACGGTTATACTCGCCGTACCAATAATCTAGGTGGTTTCGAAGGTGGTATGACCAATGGGCAACCGATTGTTGTTCGTGGAGTTATGAAACCTATTCCTACTCTTTATAAGCCTCTTATGAGTGTGGATATCGAAACCCACGAACCTTACAAGGCAACTGTGGAGAGAAGTGATCCGACCGCTCTTCCAGCAGCAGGAGTAGTCATGGAAGCTGTTGTAGCAACGGTTCTGGCGCAAGAAATCCTTGAAAAATTCTCATCAGACAATCTAGAGGAATTAAAAGAAGCAGTGGCCAAACACCGAGACTATACAAAGAACTATTAAGGAGTTCCTATGGCAAAAACAGTCTATATCGCGGGCCTTGGATTGATTGGTGCCTCTATGGCCCTTGGTATCAAACGCGATCATCCAGATTACGAAATTTTGGGTTATAATCGTAGCCAAGCTTCGAGAGATATCGCCTTGAAGGAAGGCATGATTGACCGTGCAACAGATGATTTTACCAGTTTTGCTCCTTTGGCAGATATCATTATTCTCAGTTTGCCAATCAAACAAACCATTTCCTTTATTAAGGAGTTGGCTAATATAGATTTAAAAGAAGGCGTCATTATTTCAGATGCCGGTTCGACCAAGTCAGCTATTGTGGATGCGGCGGAGCAGTATTTGGCTGGTAAGCCTGTTCGCTTTGTCGGGGCCCATCCCATGGCTGGTAGTCACAAGACTGGGGCTGCCTCTGCAGATGTCAATCTCTTTGAAAATGCCTATTATATCTTCACACCTTCGAGCCTGACAAGTCCTGACACACTTGAGGAAATGAAGAATCTGCTTTCAGGTCTTCATGCTCGTTTTATCGAGATTGATGCTAAGGAGCATGATCGTGTGACTGCTCAGATTAGCCATTTTCCACATATTCTGGCTTCCAGTCTCATGGAGCAGACTGCGGTCTATGCTCAAGAACATGAGATGGCAAGACGCTTTGCGGCCGGTGGTTTTCGAGATATGACCCGAATTGCGGAAAGCGAACCAGGTATGTGGACTTCTATCCTCTTGTCCAATCGTGAGACCATTCTAGAGCGAATTGAGGATTTCAAGGACCGTTTGGAAGCGATTGGGCAGGCTATCAATAAGGGAGATGAGGAGCAGATTTGGAACTTTTTCAATCAGGCACGTGAGCAACGTCAGGCCATGGAAATTCATAAGCGTGGCGGTGTGGATAGTTCTTATGACCTCTATGTTGATGTTCCCGATGAAGAAGATGTCATCTTGCGAATTTTGGAACTGCTACGTGGAACTTCCTTGGTTAACATCCATATCAACGAAGAAAACCGTGAGGATATTCACGGGATTCTACAAATTTCATTTAAAAACGCTCAAGATTTAGAACGAGCCGAGCACCTCATAACAGAAAACACCGATTACACAGTCGTTGTCAAATAAGGAGAAAATCATGTCAAATATTTACGATAGTGCAAATGAACTAAGTCGCGGTCTACGCGAATTACCAGAATATAAGGCTGTCAAAGCAGCTAAAGATGCGATTGCAGCAGATGTTGAGGCAAGCAAAATCTTTACAGAATATGTTTCCTTCCAAGAGGAAATTCAAAGACTAGCACAGACAGGTCAAATACCTGATGCTTCCTTCCAAGCTAAAATGGAAGGCTTTGGCAAGCAGATTCAAGGGAACAGCCTCTTGTCAGAATTCTTTACCAAGCAACAACAATTGGCCATTTACCTTTCTGACATTGAAAAAATTGTTTTCGAACCAGTTTCAGAATTGCTAAAATAAGAAAATAACTATCATAAAGTCAGGAATTTTTAAGGAATTTCTGGCTTTTTATGATAAAATAAGTAAAAGTATTGCAAGTATGAGGTCCAGTATGAAACTAAAAACAAACATTCGCCATTTACACGGCAGTATCCGCGTTCCAGGTGATAAGTCTATCAGCCACCGTTCCATTATTTTTGGAAGTTTGGCCGAGGGTGAGACTAAGGTTTATGATATTTTGCGGGGTGAAGATGTCCTTTCTACCATGCAGGTTTTTCGTGACCTTGGTGTTGAGATTGAGGACAAAGATGGGAGTATTACCATTCAAGGTGTAGGCATGGATGGCTTAAAAGCTCCGCAAAATGCCCTGGACATGGGAAATTCTGGAACCTCGATTCGCCTGATTTCAGGTGTCCTTGCTGGCGCAGACTTCGAAGTAGAAATGTTCGGAGACGATAGTCTTTCCAAACGTCCTATGGACCGTGTGACTATTCCATTGAAAAAAATGGGCGTCAGCATTTCAGGTCAAACTGAGCGAGACCTGCCTCCCCTTCACTTAAAAGGAACGAAAAATCTTACACCTATTCAGTATGAGTTGCCAATTGCCTCTGCTCAAGTCAAGTCCGCCTTGATCTTTGCTGCCTTGCAGGCTCAGGGGGAGTCAGTGATTATCGAAAAAGAGTGCACCCGTAACCATACTGAAGATATGTTGCAACAATTTGGTGGTCATTTAAGTATGGACGGCAAGAAAATCACAGTCCAAGGACCACAAAAATTGATAGGACAAAAGGTGGTTGTTCCAGGAGATATTTCCAGTGCAGCTTTTTGGTTGGTCGCAGGTTTGATTGTTCCAAACTCTCGTGTCGTATTGCAGAATGTTGGTATTAACGAAACGCGTACAGGTATCATCGATGTCATTCGCGCTATGGGTGGAAAATTAGAAGTTACTGAAATTGACCCAGTCGCTAAATCTGCTACTTTGACTGTTGAGTCTTCTGACTTGCAAGGAACAGAGATTGGTGGCGCTTTGATTCCACGCTTGATTGATGAATTGCCTATTATTGCCCTGCTTGCGACTCAAGCCCAAGGTGTAACAGTTATCAAGGATGCTGAGGAACTCAAGGTCAAGGAAACAGATCGCATTCAGGTGGTGGCAGACGCCTTGAATAGTATGGGAGCAGATATCACACCTACAGCAGATGGAATGATTATCAAAGGCAAATCAGCCCTTCACGGTGCTAGGGTCAATACTTTTGGAGACCACCGTATCGGTATGATGACAGCCATCGCAGCCCTCTTAGTTGCAGATGGAGAGGTGGAGCTTGACCGTTCAGAAGCTATCAATACCAGCTATCCTAGCTTCTTTGATGATTTGGAGAGCTTGATTCATGGCTAAGGTGTTACTAGGCTTTATGGGAGTTGGAAAATCGACTATTGCAAGAGGCTTGGACCCTAATTACCTTGATATGGATGCTCTAATCGAGAAGCGCTTAGGTATGTCCATTGCCAATTTTTTCGCTGAAAAGGGAGAAGAGGCCTTTCGTCAGATAGAGTCAGAAGTCCTAGCTGAGTTACTACAAAGAGACCAAGTTGTGTCAACTGGCGGAGGAGTAGTCATTTCTCAGCGAAATCGTGACTTACTAAAGACGAATCCTGATAACATCTATCTGAAAGCAGATTTTGATACCCTTTACCAACGCATATCAACTGATAAGGACAATCAGCGCCCGCTTTTTCTAAATAATAGTAAAGAAAAACTAGCAGCTATTTTCCAGGAAAGACAGGCTTGGTATGAGGAAGTGGCTAGTCGGATTTTGGATGTGACCAAGCTAAGCCCAGAGGAAATTATAGAGGAACTGAGATGAAAATTGCTTATCTAGGTCCCAAGGGATCATTTTCACATCACGTTGTGCAGACAGCTTTTCCTCATGAGGAATTGCAGGCCTTTGCCAATATTACAGATGTCATCAAGGCCTATGAGCAAGGCTTGGTGGACTATTCTGTGGTGCCAGTTGAAAATTCTATCGAGGGTAGTGTTCATGAAACCTTGGACTACCTTTTTCATCAGGCTCACATTCAAGCAGTGGCAGAAATCGTTCAGCCTATTCATCAGCAGTTGATGGTGGTTCCAGGTCACACTAAGATTGAAAAGATTTTTTCACATCCACAGGCCTTGGCGCAAGGAAAGAAATTTATCGATGAACAGTATCCAGATGCTCAAATTGAGGTAACTGCTAGTACAGCCTATGCGGCCCGCTTTATTTCCGAACATCCAGACCAGCCTTTTGCTGCAATTGCTCCTAGAAGTTCTGCTGAAGAATATGGGTTAGAATTAATTGCCGAGGATATTCAGGAAATGGAAGCCAATTTCACACGTTTTTGGGTTTTGGGTGCTGAAAGTGTAGCCATTCCCTTGCAAGCACAAGCTGAAAAAATGAGTTTGGCCTTGACCTTACCGGACAATCTTCCCGGCGCACTTTATAAGGCTCTTTCAACTTTTGCTTGGCGAGGAATTGACCTGACAAAAATTGAAAGTCGGCCACTCAAGACAGCACTGGGAGAATACTTTTTCATTATTGATGTGGATTATACTGATAAGGCCTTGGTCCACTTTGCCCAAAAAGAACTAGAAGCGATTGGAATCCAGTATAAAATTCTAGGTTCCTATCCTATTTATCCAATATCAGACCATGGAAAGGAGAGAAGATGAGTAAAGAAAATCCCTTAAGTCACCACGAGCAGTTACGCTATGACTATCTACTTAAGAATATTCACTATCTCAATGAGCGAGAAAAAGAAGAGTTTGCTTACTTGCAAGATAAATTGAATGGGGAAAGTAGTGACGCCACCTCAGAAAGTCAAGAATTGACCGAGGATTATAGAAAGACACGTGCTAACACTTCGATCCCTTCTTATGATAGTCTTAGTCGCTCTGAGAGATACCAGAAAATCAATTCTCTTCCAATGAAAAAAACTAAAAAGTGTAAGCTACGGTGGGGGCGTATTTTCGCAGGCTTACTGGCTATCTTAGCTTGTGTAGCGCTTGGCATGATTTTTATGTTCCTAAAAGGCTATTCAAATGCTGATTCAACCAAAACTGCCAATGCTAAGGCCGCTCAAGTAGAAGTCTTTAATGGTCAGGATACCAGAGATGGTGTTAATATTTTGATCATGGGTACCGATGGGCGAATCGGTCAAAATAGTGCTGAGACGCGTACTGACTCTATTATGGTATTAAATGTCGGAGGTTCAGATAAGAAAATCAAGCTAGTCAGTTTTATGCGCGATAATTTGGTCTATATAGACGGTTACAGTCAAGTGATTAACGGTAGGAAACAGACGGATAACAAGTTAAATGTAGCCTATGAACTAGGGGAACAAGAAGGACAAAAAGGGGCCGAAATGGTTCGTCAAGTCTTGAAAGATAATTTTGACTTGGACATTAAGTACTATGCCTTGGTTGATTTTCAGGCCTTTGCAACAGCGATTGATACGCTGTTCCCAGATGGAGTGATGATTGATGCCAAATTCTCAACCTTGGAAGGTCAACCGTTAACTGAAGCTACGGTGGGAGATGACTTACATGCTACGGAAACAGAGTCTCCGACCCAGACTATTAAAGTCGGGAAACAGCAGATGAATGGTTCGACCTTGCTTAATTATGCTCGTTTCCGTGATGATGATGAAGGCGATTATGGTCGTACCAAGAGACAGCAGCAAGTGCTGACAGCAGTTCTTCAGCAAATCAAAGATCCAACCAAGCTCTTTACAGGCTCAGAGGCACTTGGCAAGGTCTTCGGAATGACCTCAACGAATGTTCCTTATACCTTCTTGTTAACAAATGGCTTGTCTTTCCTAGACGGAGTTCAAAATGGTATTGAGAGATTAACAGTTCCAGAACTAGGTGATTGGGTCGATGCCTATGATGTCTACGGAGGCTTGGGGTTGCTGGTCGATCAAAATAAATATCAGAATAAATTGTCTCAGATGGGTTTGAGATAAGATAAGACAGAAGAATCAAAGTTTGATAGCTATTTGGATAGTAGTCAGGCTTTGATTTTTTACAGTCTGCAATAGATTTTCATCCCTTATTTGTGGTATAATAAAACGATACGATAGAAAGAATAATGAACAATATGACTGATTTAAAAGCAATTCAGGCTCGTAGTCTGGAGATGGCTGAATATTTTGTGGCTTTTTGTAAAGAACATGATTTGCTTTGCTATCTTTGTGGTGGAGGTGCTATTGGTGCCCTTCGAAACAAGGGCTTCATTCCTTGGGACGATGACCTAGACTTTTTTATGCCCCGTAAGGACTATGAAAAATTGGCAGAATTATGGCCTCGTTATGCAGATGAACGTTATTTCTTGTCAAAGAGTAACGCGGATTTTGTCGACCGCAATCTTTTTATTACCATTCGTGACAAGAAAACTACCTGTATCAAACCTTATCAGCAGGATTTGGATTTGCCACATGGTTTGGCCTTGGATGTCTTGCCTTTGGATTATTATCCGAAAAATCCAGCTGAGCGGAAGAAACAGGTTCGTTGGGCCCTGATTTATTCACTCTTTTGTGCCCAAACTGTTCCAGAAAAGCATGGCGCTCTCATGAAATGGGGAAGCCGAATTTTACTGAGATTGACTCCAAAATCTCTCCGTTATCGCATTTGGAAAAAAGCTGAGAAAGAAATGACCAAATATGGTTTGGCTGAGAGCGATGGTATTACAGAATTATGCTCAGGTCCTGGCTACATGAGAAACAAGTACCCAATCGAATCTTTTGAAGATAATCTCTTTTTACCATTTGAAGAAACAGACATGCCTATTCCAGTTGGCTATGATGCCTATCTCAGCACTGCTTTTGGGGATTATATGACTCCTCCGCCAGCAGATAAGCAGCTACCGCATCATGATGCTGTCATCGCTGATATGGATAAGTCTTATACAGAATACGAGGGAGAATATGGAAAATGATGGGAGAAAAAATAAGCGTTATTGTTCCGGTATACAATGTGGAAGCATATCTTGAGAAGTGTGTAGAATCCATTTTAAAACAGACTTATACCAATTTGGAAATTATTCTTGTCAATGATGGCTCAACAGATAATAGTGGAGAACTGTGTGATCAACTAGCACAAAGAGATCAGCGGATTCGTGTCATTCATAAGGAAAATGGTGGCTTATCTGACGCTCGAAATAGAGGGATTGAAGAAGCAGGTTCTGATTTGATCGGTTTTATCGATAGTGATGATTACATTGATGAAGATATGTATGAGACCCTTTACCATCAAATGCTAGAATCCAATGCTGATCTTTCTATGTGTGGACATTATGATGTTTATCACCAAATTCCGGAAAAGCAGGTTGCAATGATTCAGACCTGGGAATTAACACCCCAAGAAGCCATTAAGATGGTCATGGAAGCTAAAATCCTCTCCGTCACAGCTGTTAATAAACTGTACAAAAAAGAACTCTTTGAACAGCTACGATTTGAAATTGGAAAAATAGCAGAGGATGCCTTCATCATGATTGCCTTGATTCATCAATGTCGTAAGGTTGTTGCAACAAATGAGAAAAAATACTATTATTTTCACCGTGAAAATAGTATTACGACTCAAAAATTCTCCTTGAAATTCTTAAATGTTATTGAAGCTTATGAGCAAAATGCGAAGATTATCAAAGAGAATTATCCGGGACTAGCAGATACTGCAACTATGCGTTTAAATTGGGCTTACTTCTATGTGTTGGATAGGCTCTTGGTCGATGCTGATTTCAAGGATAGGGTATTAGAAGACCGTTTGATTGCCTATTTAAAGAAAAACACAAAGAACATTCTTTCAGATAGTCGTTTTACAAGAGCAAGAAAATTGAGCTTTTTAGCATTGTGTCTGAGTCGAAAATTGTATACGAAAATCTTACTTGAACAAACTAAGCGTTAGGAGAAAAAATGATTTCATTTATTGAAAAAAACTATTTTAAGATTAATTTATTATTTTTATCAGTTATATCTTTTTATTGTATGGCTGGCTTGATTGTTCCGCTTCAATCTATTTCAGCCAATAAATTTGTTACTCTTGGCATGACCCTTATGGGAGTTTTGTTGGGACTTTATAATTTCTTTATAAAAAAAGCTTATCTGACAGTCAGAAAAATTGAGTATTTAATACTCTTTTTTCTAATGAATATTCTAACAGCTGCGCTAGTTGTCAAGTATGGTTTTTCAACAAATATAAAAAATTTAGTAGTCTTCTTCATTTATTTTTTTGCAGTTTATCCAGTCTTTCAGTCTTTCACAGAGAAAAAAGCGCGTGCTATTTTTGATGTGTTTTTCTCAATTATAACTGTTGCAAATACTATAGGTGTACTTGTATCGCTTGGTCAATTTTTAATGTTGCAAGGTTACCGTGTATATGATTATAAAGGACTTTTAATCCGACAGGGGTTTGTAGAATCCCGTTTGTTCGGGATCTTGGCAAGTCCCAACTACCTCTCTATTATTTCTTTGATGGTGATTATTTACTTATGGATGCGCCTGTCTCTTTATAATAAAATCATTAAAATATTAGCCATTTCATCTATTGTGCTTAATTTCGCTTATATTGTTTTATCTGGTTCAAGAACAACCTATATCTGTTTAGTAGTAGTTGCTTTGCTTTATAGTTTGATGACTGCTAACTGGACAAAAAAAGGGAAATCTATTTTGACAGTAGTTCTGACAGTAGGTTTAGTATTTGTTAGCTATAATGGTATTAAGTATAGTAGTGATATTTACTTGAAAGCTAATTCTGCTGAGATTAAAAAGAATTTAGCTAATGTTCAAAAAGGGGACAAGAATTTTTCTCTTGAAAGAACAGACACCAGTGAAGAAAATATCTCTAATAACCGTTTTGCTATTTGGCAGTCTACAGCTTCTTTTATCCCTAAACGTCCACTGTTTGGATATTCAGGTGGGAACTGGTATGAGTTAGGGAAAGAGTATGATGCTTCTGCTTATATAATCAAACAGCATTATCTTACTCATAATGGATATCTAGAATTACTCTTTTATGATGGTTTAACTGGTTTAATTCCGATGGCCATCTTTATGCTTTCTTTTATCATTTCCAGTCTCAAGAAATATAAGAAAGATATTCAAGAAGGACGTCGCAACCATGAATTGATTACCATTCTATTGATGACAGTGGTTATTCTCATCTCTAACTTGTTCTTGAGTTCAACCTTCTATGGAATTTCACTACAAGGTTGTATCTTGTTTGTGATTTCAGGTTACTATTTCTCTGTTCTCTATAAAAAAAGAGATGGCTACAGAAAGCTCGACGAAGCAGAGATCAAAGAAGTTGAACTAGGTGTCATGGATTATATCCACAATCTCTGCCAAAAAGAGAATATCAACTATTCACTAGCTTATGGAACCTTGCTGGGAGCAGTGAGACACAAAGGCTACATTCCTTGGGATGACGATATCGATATCTCTCTAAAACGATATGAATATGACAAATTGTATCAAGCTATTTTGCGAGATAATGACCCTGTCTACAAAGTGGTTTCTTGGGAAAATGACGCACGTTATCCTTACCCATTTTATCGAGTTTATGACGCGCGAACAGTCTACGACAACAACTATATCGAAAATGATATTGATTTAGGGATTTGTGTGGATGTTTTCCCATTTGACTATTATGCTGATGTTAACAAAGATATGGTAAAACTAGATACTTACCGTCGTTTATCAGTCTATACCTTTTATGGCATCCACAATAAGAATGCGAAACTCAAGAATATCGCCAGATATTTACTTGTCCTTGTATTCCGTCTGACTCGTGTCAAAACTTGGAATCAAAAGATGAACATCTTATCTATGCAAGAAAAAGATGGAGAATTCATTGACTACCTCATGGAGAACAAAAGAGTTTCTACGAAGTTTGACAAGTCTTTCTTGGACACAACGATTGATAGTCCATTTGAAGATAGAGTTTACAAAATTCCTGAGGCCTATCAGCAAATTCTTTCTGCCATTTACGGAGATGACTTTATGGAGATTCCTCCTATAGAAAAACGAGTGAAGCATGATGATTTCCTCGCTTATATAAAGGAGGGGTAGAACGTGTTACAATGGTTAAAAAGAAGTTTAGCTAGTCTCTTAGGAGATAAGAAAGATCTGGTTAAAAATCTACCTATTATCAAAAGTTTAAATAAAAAAGCCAATATCGATTTGGACTCAAAGAGAAGCAATTTGCTCAAAGAAAACTTTGAATATATTCTAAAGGCAATCTATCAATCTAATCTGAAATCCTACGATATTTGGTTAGACTTTGGAACTTTGCTTGGTTTCTACAGAGAAAATGATTTGATTCCCCATGATTTAGATATGGATTTTGGAATTATTATCCCAGACTATGAAGCCTTTTTAAGGGATGAGAAAGTTCTTTTTGAAAAAGGCTTTGTTAGAACTAAAGAGTTCTATTACAATGATAAGCTTGTAGAGTTGTCCTATAGTTATAAGGGACTCAATGTTGACTTTATTGTCTATGATAAAAAAGAGGATATCATCTCCTCAGATACTATTTTCTACATGACAAATGCCTTGGGAAATCCAACAAGATATGAAGTCTACCACTATGAATTACCCTTTACAGCATTAACTGAATGCAGTTTTAAAGAGATTCTAGTAAAAGTTCCAGAAAATACAAGAGAATATATCAGTCACTTGTATGGGGAAGATTTTGAAATTCCTAATACCCATTATAACTGGAAAGAAAATCCGATATATAAACAAAGGGATGCTAAAATGGCAAAAGTCCTTTTGACTAAATCCCTTGGACACTAAAATAAATAAAAGAAACGAGCTAGATCAAATCCAGTTCGTTTCTTTTATCTCTAATTATTTTTTAATGATTCTATCTTTATATTGTTTCTTGAGTTTTAAAAAGATCAAAGCTAGAGCAAGTGTGAAAATAATAAATAGGTAGTTTCTATAATCTGTAAAACTAACTTTTCCGAAACGATTTATATGAAAAATACCAATCCATTTATTTTTACTAAGGGTTCCATCATTTTCAAAATGATAACGATTCATCCACTCATCTTTAGCTGCTTTGCCATTTTCTTTAAAGTAATAGGTTTCTTTGGAATTAATCTCTTTCCAAGTGTTAGTTAATATACCTGTATTTTTTTCAATATAGTATAGATTATTTCCATCATGAACTAACCCTGTTTGAAGTTCTCCGTTTTGATTAAAATAAAACCAGTTTTTATCTATATATTTCCAACCAACTGCGACTGTACCAGAATCAAAGAAATAATACCAATTATCGTTGTGTTGTGTCCAACCATCTTCAGGAGCTTCATTTTTCCAATCTTTAAATTTTAGAATATCACCATCGTTATAAAATCCATAATGTGGGTATTTATCAGATACATCAGTAACATTTCCATTATTGAATTCAAGAGAAATTGCTGCTCTATCTAGTTGTCCGGCATTTATAATGCTGATATTTTTTTGTTTAAGATATTCAGTGTATTTTTCTTCTACTGGTCTAATCCCTGTTTTAATAATTTTCTTAGGATTAAGTTTGTCGACAAATTCTTTCGTATTAGATTTAGTTGTTTCTACGTGGTGATTAAATTTCATGACATCTACATGTCCAATCAAAGGCGCATATTTCTCTTCTAGATGTCTTTCAGTATTTTCTAAATCTCCTCCTAAGAAAATTTTTGTATTATTAATATTTACTATTGATAAAATTGAATTCAAATTATCGTCATATACTTTTTTTAATGAACCATCATTTTCGTATTCATTTTCATAATTTAATAAATCAATTTTAATATTTCCAAGTGTTAGGTGTGAATCTTTTTCAGAAATATCTTGAATTATTGTAGTATTTGTTTCGATAGCAGCTTGTAGGGCTCGCTCATACCCATACAAATTATCCCAAAGACCGGTTTTATCTGTGAGGCGATCATCACTATATTTTTTAATATATATTTTTTGAGTAGGTATTGTTTTTAGAATGTCGTGAGCTCCGCCAATATGATCAGAATGTGCGTGCGTTATTATTATGAAATCAAAACTTTTGATTCCTAATTGTTCAATATGAGACAGCAATCTATCTTCGGTAATTGCTTTTGGATCTTTCTCAATTCCTGGTCTATCGGGGTATCTAGGATTAGAACCGTCTGGATAAGAAAAATCATCTCCAGTATCTATCATTGCAAAATGCCCATTGCTTTCTAATATCATGGCATCGGACCAATCAGCAACGGTTATAATATGTAGTCTATCATTTGCTAAAATTGGTGTTATTAAAGTAGCAAGGAATATAAGGACCGATATATATATATATATATATATGCATATGTTGGTTTTTTGATCATATTATCTCCTTATGAGTAGATTATAGTTTTTTAATTTCTTTTAATCTTAGCAAGAGCAAGATTGAGTGCATAGTGGAATGTTTTATCTTTTGTGATAAAAAGTATCAGGAGATAGTAGATTCCACAAGTTGCAACAGTCGAGAGAACCATGAGGATCATATTGAGATTGACTGTATAAGAGTTGATTTGGAAAAGGAATTTAAAGGCAAAATAGATCGGAATGAATCCGAGCGATACAATAGTATATCGTATTAAAGTAGTAAAGATTTCTTTTAGGTCAAGCAGATGATGTTTCTTGATAAAGAAAATTTCTAGTAGAACAACTATAGTTTCTGCAATAATAGTAGTAGCAATGTAATACTCTGGTGCAAAAATATTATTGAAATACAAGAGACTGTTGAGTAGGATATTGGCACCGCCACCAATAAAGTAAAAGGCTGTCAAACGATTTTCGTGGTCGTTGATGAAGATAATCTGCTTACCGAGAATCAACTCAATGGCCCAAATGATAGTACGAAAGGCGAAGATACTAGTCACAATACCAGCTTCAAGGTATTTTTCAGAAGAGTAGATGACAGTTGCGTAGTTCCCTAATACCATAATCCCAATACTGGTTGGAATGATAAGGAAATAAAAGAGGGCAGCACCTTGATTCAGAAGATTTTTATAAGACTCGTAGTCTCTTTTACCTAGATAGTAGCCTAGACGTGGAATACTGACGTTGATAGCTCCACTCAAGACACTGGCAATCAACATGACGATGCTAGAAGCAATAGTGTAATAAGAAATGTAGTTTTCATCAGGTCCCTTGGTGATAAACATTCTATCAAGCAAGGTGTAGAGCATGTTGGCGTTCGCTAGTAGAAGCATAGTCAAGAGCGGTTTAGATGCTTTGATTAATTCCATGAAACCAATTTTGACAAAGGAAACTTCTCTCTTGATCCAAAGAAAACTGAGCAGGTAGTTAAGGATAGTGGTTGCACTCATGATGATTGCATAAGGTACGATATCATTTGGAGTTTTAACAAAGGTGAAGATAGCGACCAACATGGCAATACGAATAACTAAGGTCTTGTAAAGGATGAAGGCATAATTTTCATAAGCTTCGTTCATCCACTCGATATAAAGGAATTGGAAGAGAGCCTGGACACCAAGTATGTAGTAGAGTTCTTTCAAATTTTCAATACTATTATCTAGGTAAATAAACAAAAAATAGATACTTGTTGTAAGGACAGAAGTAATAATGGAGATATAGAATAATTTAGAGAAAACATAGTTGATTTTATTTTTATCATCCTTGACCTTACTGATAGCTCGAATTCCGTAGTTATAGATTCCAAAGGCGGCTAAAGGAATGACAAAGCTAGCCCAGGTATTGGCGGTATTGAAATAACCGTAGTTGGATTTGCTGAGAATCCGAGTCAGATAAGGATTGGTTATCAGCGGAAAAACGATATTGAGAACATTGACTAGTAAGCTAGCCAGTGCATTAACTTTTATATTTTTCATTGTACTTTCTTTCTTGTATTGTAAAATGGTCTCTAGTATTATATCACATTCTCGCTTCATTCTTTTGATAAAATCGTAAAAATCTAGTATAATAGATAGAACTGAAAGTATGAGGTTACTAGCAATGAAAATGAAACAAATTAGTGATACAACTTTAAAAATCACGATGTCTTTAGAAGATTTGATGGATCGAGGAATGGAGATTGCTGACTTTCTCGTTCCTCAAGAAAAAACAGAAGAGTTCTTTTATGCTATTTTGGATGAGTTAGAGATGCCTGAGAGCTTTTTGGATACAGGCATGTTGAGCTTCCGTGTGACTCCAAAACCTGATAAGGTCGATGTTTTTGTAACCAAATCAAAGATTGATCAAAATCTAGATTTTGAAGATTTATCGGATTTACCAGATATGGAAGAATTGGCTCAAATGTCGCCAGATGAATTTATCAAAACCTTGGAAAAAAGCATCGCAGACAAAACCAAGGATGATATAGAAGCCATTCAATCTCTAGAGCAAGTCGAAGCCAAGGAAGAAGAGCAAGAGCAGGCTGAACAAGAAGTTGAAAGTAAGAAAGAGCCTTACATCTACTACATCCTTTCTTTTGAAAAATTAGCTGACTTGGTGGCTTTTGCCCAGACAGTGACTTTTGAGATGGAAACTTCTGAACTCTACAAAATGAACGAGCGCTATTATTTGACCATTCTAGTGGATATTGAAAATCATCCAAGTCCATATCCAGCTTGGCTGTTGGCTCGTATGCGCGAGTTTGCAGAAGATAGTGATATCAGTCGTTCAGTCTTACAAGAGTATGGCCAAGTCTTGATCAATCACGATGCGGTGCTTAATCTACAAAAGATTGGATAATCATTTCTGGAAAATTATTTCTAGATTTTAGGGAGAGCGAATCGTTTGATTCGTTTTTTTCTTTTTTAGACTGAAATAGTGATTTACTATAATAGGAATTTTCACAAAATTCTGTTATAATGGCTATATTAGAAAATTTCGAGGAGACAAACATGACAGTTAAAATTGCTTTACTAGGATTTGGTACCGTTGCAAGTGGTGTGCCCTTCCTCCTAAAGGAAAATGGAGAAAAAATTAATCAATCAGCACATTCAGAGATTGAAGTTGCCAAGGTATTGGTCAAGGATGAAGATGAAAAGAATCGCTTGCTTGCAGCAGGGAATGACTTTAACTTTGTAACCAATGTGGATGATATTTTGTCAGACCAAGACATTACGATTGTAGTGGAATTGATGGGGCGTATCGAACCTGCTAAGACCTTTATCACTCGTGCCTTGGAAGCTGGAAAGCATGTTGTTACTGCTAACAAGGACCTTTTGGCTGTCCATGGTGCAGAATTGTTAGAAATCGCTCAAGATAATAAGGTAGCACTTTACTACGAAGCAGCAGTAGCTGGTGGGATTCCAATTCTTCGTACTTTAGCAAATTCCTTGGCTTCTGATAAAGTCACGCGCGTGCTTGGTGTAGTCAATGGAACTTCTAACTTCATGATGACCAAGATGGTCGAAGAAGGCTGGTCTTACGATGATGCTTTAGCGGAAGCGCAAAGACTAGGTTTTGCAGAAAGCGACCCGACAAATGACGTGGATGGGATTGATGCAGCCTACAAGATGGTTATTTTGAGCCAATTTGCCTTTGGTATGAAGGTTGCTTTTGATGATGTAGCCCACAAGGGAATTCGTAACATCACACCAGAAGATGTAGCTGTAGCTCAAGAGCTTGGTTATGTAGTGAAATTGGTTGGTTCTATCGAGGAAACTCCTTCAGGAATTGCTGCAGAAGTGACTCCAACCTTCTTGCCTAAAGCGCACCCACTTGCTAGTGTAAATGGGGTAATGAACGCTGTCTTTGTAGAATCTATCGGTATCGGCGAGTCTATGTACTACGGACCAGGTGCTGGTCAAAAACCAACTGCTACAAGTGTGGTGGCGGATATTGTCCGTATCGTTCGTCGTCTGAATGATGGTACCATTGGCAAAGACTTCAACGAATACAGCCGTGACTTGGTCTTGGCAAATCCTGAGGATGTTAAAGCAAACTACTACTTCTCAATCTTGGCACCAGACTCAAAAGGTCAGGTCTTGAAGTTGGCTGAAATTTTTAATGCTCAAGATATTTCCTTCAAGCAAATCCTCCAAGACGGAAAAGAGGGTGACAAGGCGCGTGTCGTTATCATTACACACAAGATTAATAAATCTCAACTTGAAAATGTCTCAGCTGAATTGAAGAAGGTTTCAGAATTCGACCTCTTGAATACCTTCAAGGTGCTAGGAGAATAAGATGAAGATTATTGTACCTGCAACCAGTGCCAATATCGGGCCAGGTTTTGACTCGGTCGGTGTAGCTGTAACCAAGTACCTTCAAATCGAGGTCTGTGAAGAACGAGATGAGTGGTTGATTGAACACCAGATTGGCAAATGGATTCCACATGACGAACGTAATCTCTTGCTCAAAATCGCTTTGCAAATTGTACCAGACTTGCACCCAAGACGTTTGAAAATGACCAGTGATGTTCCCTTGGCGCGTGGCTTGGGTTCTTCTAGCTCGGTTATTGTTGCTGGTATTGAACTAGCCAACCAACTGGGTCAGCTCAACTTGTCAGACCATGAAAAATTGCAGTTAGCGACCAAGATTGAAGGACATCCTGACAATGTGGCTCCAGCCATTTATGGTAATCTCGTTATTGCAAGCTCCGTTGATGGGCAAGTTTCAGCTATTGTAGCAGACTTCCCAGAGTGTGATTTCCTAGCCTACATTCCTAACTATGAATTGCGTACTCGAGACAGCCGTGGTGTCTTGCCTAAGAAATTGTCTTACAAGGAAGCTGTTTCGGCTAGTTCTATTGCCAATGTGGCGGTTGCTGCCTTGTTGGCAGGAGATATGGTGACAGCTGGTCAAGCAATCGAGGGAGACCTCTTCCACGAGCGCTACCGTCAGGACTTGGTGAGAGAATTTGCGACGATTAAGCAAGTGGCCAAAGAAAATGGTGCCTATGCAACCTACCTCTCTGGTGCTGGACCGACAGTTATGGTCTTGGCTTCTCATGACAAGATGCCAACGATTAAGGCAGAATTGGAAAAGCAACCTTTCAAAGGAAAACTTCATGGCTTGAAAGTTGATACCCAAGGTGTCCGTGTCGAAGCAAAATAAAGAATAGATGATAGGATGGGGAAACTCTCGACCAGAGGGCTTCCTATCCTTTTTTTGAAAAGAAGTTTATACTCAATGAAAATNNGCCGCAGGCTGCTCAAAACAGTGTTTTGAGGTTGTGGATAGAACTGACGAAGTTAGCTCAAAATACTGTTTTGAGGTTGCAGATGTAAGCTGACGTGGTTTGAAGAGATTTTCGAAGAGTATTAGTTAAAAACTTGATAAAGGAGAAATAAAGATGGCAGAAATTTATCTAGCAGGTGGTTGTTTTTGGGGCCTAGAGGAGTATTTTTCACGCATTTCTGGTGTATTAGCAACCAGTGTTGGCTACGCTAATGGACAAGTCGAAACGACTAATTACCAGCTGCTCAAGGAAACAGATCATGTAGAAACGGTTCAAGTGATTTACGATGAGAAAGCAGTGTCACTCAGAGAGATTTTACTTTATTATTTCCGAGTTATCAATCCTCTATCCATCAATCAACAAGGGAATGACCGTGGTCGCCAATATCGAACTGGGATTTATTATCAGGATGAAGCAGATTTGCCAGCTATCTACACAGTGGTGCAGGAGCAGGAACGCATGCTGGGTCGAAAGATTGCAGTAGAAGTGGAGAAACTTCGCCACTATATTTTAGCTGAAGATTACCACCAAGACTATCTTAAGAAGAATCCTTCAGGTTACTGTCATATCGATGTGACCGATGCTGAGAAGCCATTGATTGACGCAGCAAACTATGAAAAGCCTAGCCAAGAAGTGTTAAAGGAAAGCTTAACTGAAGAATCCTATCGTGTTACCCAAGAAGCTGCTACGGAGGCTCCATTTACCAATGCCTATGACCAAACATTTGAAGAAGGGATTTATGTGGATATTACGACAGATGAGCCACTCTTTTTTGCCAAGGATAAGTTTGCCTCAGGTTGTGGTTGGCCAAGCTTTAGTCGTCCAATTTCTAAGGAATTGATTCACTATTACAAGGATCTCAGTCATGGGATGGAGCGAATAGAGGTTCGTTCTCGGTCGGGGAATGCTCACTTGGGTCATGTTTTCACAGATGGGCCTCGGGAGTTAGGTGGACTTCGTTACTGTATTAATTCTGCATCCTTGCGTTTTGTATCCAAGGATGAGATGGAAGAAGCAGGATATGGCTATCTACTACCTTACTTAAACAAATAAATCAGAGATGGTGGGTGCTTCCCACTTTCTTTATTTCCAGAATACGAATAGAAGGGATTTATGAAACACCTATTATCTTACTTTAAACCCTACATCAAGGAATCAATTTTAGCTCCCTTATTCAAGCTGTTAGAAGCTGTTTTTGAGCTCTTGGTTCCCATGGTGATTGCTGGGATTGTTGATCAATCCTTGCCCCAGAAAAATCAGGCTCATCTCTGGATGCAGATTGGCCTGCTCCTTGTCTTTGCAGTGATTGGTGTTGTAGTGGCTTTAATAGCCCAGTTCTACTCAGCTAAGGCTGCGGTTGGATTTGCCAAAGAATTGACAGACGATCTTTATCGTCATATTCTATCTTTACCTAAGGACAGCAGAGACAGTTTGACAACTTCTAGCTTGGTCACTCGCTTGACTTCGGACACCTATCAGATTCAGACTGGTATCAATCAATTCCTGCGTCTCTTTTTGCGAGCACCTATTATTGTCTTTGGCGCTATCTTTATGGCCTATCGCATCTCAGCTGAGCTGACTTTCTGGTTCTTGGTTATGGTTGTCATTTTGACCATTGTCATTGTAGGCCTCTCTAGGCTGGTCAATCCTCTCTACAGCAGTCTTAGAAAAAAAACGGACCAACTGGTTCAAGAAACGCGCCAGCAATTACAAGGAATGCGGGTTATTCGTGCTTTTGGGCAAGAAAAACGAGAGTTACAGATTTTTCAAACCCTAAATCAAGTTTATACAAGATTGCAAGAAAAAACAGGTTTCTGGTCTAGTTTATTAACACCTCTGACCTATCTGATTGTTAATGGAACCCTCCTCGTTATTATCTGGCAGGGATATATTTCAATTCAAGGAGGTCTACTTAGTCAGGGTGCTCTCATTGCCCTTATCAACTATCTCCTACAGATTTTGGTGGAATTGGTCAAGCTAGCTATGCTGATAAATTCCCTCAACCAGTCCTATATCTCAGCCAAGCGAATCGAGGAAGTCTTTGCTGAGGCTCCAGAGGATATCCATTCAGAGTTAGAACAAAAGCAAGCTACCGATGATCAGGTTTTACAAGTCCAAGAATTGACCTTTACCTATCCTGATGCGGCCCAGCCTTCTCTAAGAGATATTTCCTTCGATATACAGCAAGGGCAAATCCTTGGTATCATTGGGGGAACGGGTTCTGGTAAATCAAGCTTGGTGCAAGTCTTACTTGGTCTATATCCAGCAGATAAGGGAAGCATTAACCTTTATCGAGATGGACGTGGTCCTCTTAATTTGGAGCAGTGGAGGTCTTGGATTGCCTATGTGCCTCAAAAAGTCGAGCTCTTTAAAGGAACTATTCGTTCCAACTTGACTTTGGGTTTCAATCAAGAAGTAACTGACCAAGAACTCTGGCAGGCCTTGGAGATTGCGCAAGCTAAGGATTTTGTCAGTGAAAAGGAAGGACTTTTGGATGCCACTGTTGAGGCAGAAGGGAGAAATTTCTCAGGTGGACAAAAACAAAGGCTATCTATTGCCAGAGCGGTATTGCGACAAGCTCCATTTCTCGTCCTAGATGATGCGACCTCAGCCCTCGACACCATCACCGAGTCCAAGCTCTTGAAAGCTATTCGAGAAAATATGCCAAATACGAGCTTAATCTTGATTTCTCAACGGACTTCGACACTCCAGATGGCTGACCAGATTCTCCTCTTGGAAAAAGGTGAGCTCCTAGCTATCGGCAAGCACGAGGATTTGATGAAGACCAGTCAAGTCTATCGTGAAATTAATGCATCCCAACATGGAAAGGAGGACTAATATGAGACTACAAACTGCAAACCAGACGCTCAAACGTTTGGCAAAAGATTTAGCAAGCCATCCCTTCCTCCTTTTCCTAGCCTTTCTAGGAACCATTGCCCAAGTTGGCTTATCAATTTACCTACCTATTCTGATTGGGCAGGTCATCGACCAGGTCCTAGTGGCTGGTTCTTCACCAGTTTTTTGGCAGATTTTCATTCACATGATCTTGGTGGTCGTAGGAAATACTCTGGTACAATGGGCTAATCCTCTTATTTATAATCGCCTAATCTTCTCTTTTACTAAAGATTTGCGAGAGCGAATCATCCATAAGCTCCATCGGTTACCGATTGCTTTTGTGGATCGGCAAGGCAGTGGAGAGATGGTCAGTCGTGTGACCACAGACATAGAACAGTTGGCAGCCGGTTTGACCATGATTTTTAACCAATTTTTCATTGGTGTCTTGATGATTTTGGTTAGTATTCTAGCAATGCTCCAAATTCATCTCCTCATGACCCTCTTGGTCTTGTTGTTGACACCACTGTCCATGGTAATTTCACGCTTTATTGCCAAACGCTCTTATCATCTATTCCAGAAGCAAACAGAGACGAGGGGCATTCAGACTCAGTTGATTGAAGAATCACTTAGCCAGCAGACCATTATCCAGTCCTTCAATGCTCAGGAAGAGTTTATGAAAAGATTGCATGAGGCGAATGACAACTATGCAGGCTATTCGCAGTCAGCCATCTTTTATTCTTCAACGGTCAATCCTTCGACTCGATTTGTCAATGCGCTCATTTATGCGCTTTTAGCTGGAGTAGGAGCTTATCGTATCATGATGGGGTCAACCTTGACCATTGGTCGTTTAGTGACTTTTTTGAACTATGTTCAGCAATACACTAAGCCCTTTAACGATATTTCTTCAGTTCTAGCTGAGTTACAAAGTGCTTTAGCTTGTGCAGAGCGCGTCTATGCTGTCTTAGAAAGTCCTGAGGTGGCTGAAACAGGCAAGGAAGTCTTGACCAGTGACCAGGTTAAGGGAGCTATTTCCTTTAAGCATGTTTCTTTTGGCTACCATCCTGAAAAGATTTTGATTAAGGATTTATCTATTGATATTCCAGCTGGTAGCAAGGTGGCCATCGTTGGTCCGACAGGTGCTGGAAAGTCAACTCTTATCAATCTCCTTATGCGTTTTTACCCTATTAATTCAGGAGATATCTTGCTGGATGGGCAATCCATTTATGATTATACCCGAGCATCATTGAGACAGCAGTTTGGGATGGTGCTCCAAGAAACCTGGCTCAAGCAAGGAACTATTCATAACAATATTGCCTTTGGGAATCCTGATGCCAGTCGGGAGCAGGTGATTGCTGCTGCAAAGGCAGCCAATGCAGACTTTTTCATCCAACAGTTGCCACAGGGATACGATACCAAGTTGGAAAATGCAGGAGAATCTCTCTCTGTTGGCCAAGCCCAGCTCTTGACCATTGCCCGAGTCTTTCTGGCTATTCCCAAGATTCTCATCTTAGACGAGGCGACTTCTTCCATCGATACACGGACAGAAGTGCTAGTTCAGGATGCCTTTGCTAAACTCATGAAGGGGCGCACAAGTTTTATCATTGCTCACCGTTTGTCTACCATTCAGGATGCGGATTTGATTCTTGTCTTGGTGGATGGTGACATTGTGGAGCATGGGAACCATCAGGACCTCATGGCTAGAAAAGGCAAGTATTACCAAATGCAGCAAGCTGCAGCTTTTAGCTCTGAATAGTCCTTTCTATTTTGAAATTTTATGGACGAAAAAAGTTGCCTTCGGGTGACTTTTTTGTTACAATAGCTAGAAAAATTATTCACTGTAAATTGTCTTATAGAAAAGGAGCCTAGAATGAAAGTCTATCAGCACGTAAATATCGTGACTTGTGACCAAGATTTCCGTGTTTATTTGGATGGAATCTTAGCAGTTAAGGATTCTCAAATCGTCTATGTCGGTCAAGAGAAGCCAGAGATTTTAAATCAAGCTGAGCAGATTATAGACTATCAGGGAGCCTGGATTATGCCTGGCTTGGTCAATTGCCACACCCATTCTGCCATGACAGGTTTGCGAGGAATCCGAGATGACAGCAACCTCCATGAATGGCTCAATGACTATATCTGGCCTGCAGAAGCTGAGTTTACTCCAGACATGACTACCAAGGCGGTAAAAGAAGCGCTGACAGAAATGCTCCAGTCAGGAACAACAACCTTTAATGATATGTATAATCCCAATGGTGTGGATATTGAGCAGATTTATCAGGCAGTGAAAGATTCTAAGATGCGTTGTTATTTCTCACCTACCCTCTTTTCTTTAGATACAGAAACAACTGCTGAGACCATAGCCAGAACTCGAGCTATCATTGAAGAAATTATTGGATATAAAAATCCAAATTTCAAGGTTATGGTAGCCCCACATTCTCCCTACAGCTGTAGTAAAAATTTGCTGGAAGAGAGCTTGGAAATGGCAAAAGAGCTGGACATTCCCATCCATATCCATGTGGCGGAGACCAAGGAGGAGTCAGGAATTCTCCTGAAACGCTACGGCAAACGCCCCCTCGCCTTTCTAGAAGAATTGGGTTACTTAGATCATCCGTCTGTCTTTGCTCATGGGGTCGAATTAAACGAGCGAGAAATTGAACGTTTGGCAACCTCTCAAGTGGCTATCTCCCACAATCCTATCAGCAACCTCAAACTGGCCTCAGGAATTGCTCCTATCATTCAACTGCAAAAAGCAGGAGTAGCAGTCGGAATTGCGACTGACTCGGTTGCTTCCAATAACAATCTAGATATGTTTGAGGAAGGACGGACAGCAGCACTACTACAGAAAATGAAGAGCGGAGATGCCAGTCAATTTCCTATAGAAACAGCTCTCAAGGCGCTGACAATCGAAGGGGCTAAGGTTCTTGGAATGGAAGAACAGATTGGAAGTCTGGAAGTTGGCAAGCAAGCAGATTTTCTTGTTATTCAACCACAAGGGAAAATCCATCTCCAACCTCAAGAAAATATGCTCTCTCACCTGGTTTATGCAGTCAAATCCAGTGATGTAGATGATGTTTATATCGTCGGAGAACAGGTTGTGAAGCAAGGCCAAGTCTTGACAGCAGAACTTTAAAAGAAAAACCAAAAAAAGTTTAAAAAAAGTTTGCAAAAATCTTGCATTCTTTTTTTGACTATGCTATACTTATATACGGTTTGAAAAAACTGCCTAAGACAGTAGGGGAGCTCGACTCATAAGTATCCTACCGAGGACAAAACGTATCATGTAAAAAGAAGCGTATTGTACTTTCGTGTCTAGGTTTGGGCGCGTTTTTCTTTTGAAAAATTTCCCCAAGCAAAATAATAACGGAGGTGAACACACTAATGAGTGAAGCAATTATTGCTAAAAAAGCGGAACTAGTTGACGTAGTAGCTGAAAAAATGAAAGCTGCTGCATCTATCGTCGTTGTAGATGCTCGTGGTTTGACAGTTGAGCAAGATACAGTTCTTCGTCGTGAGCTTCGTGGAAGCGAAGTTGAGTATAAAGTTATTAAAAACTCAATCTTGCGTCGTGCAGCTGAAAAAGCTGGTCTTGAAGATCTTGCATCTGTATTCGTTGGACCATCTGCAGTAGCATTTTCTAACGAAGATGTTATCGCACCAGCGAAAATCTTGAACGACTTTTCTAAAAACGCTGAAGCACTTGAAATTAAAGGTGGTGCAATCGAAGGCGCTGTCGCATCTAAAGAAGAGATTCTTGCACTTGCAACTCTTCCAAACCGCGAAGGACTTCTTTCTATGCTCCTTTCTGTACTTCAAGCGCCAGTGCGCAACGTTGCTCTTGCAGTCAAAGCGGTTGCAGAAAGCAAAGAAGACGCAGCTTAGTCTTAAGCTACGCAGCGTAGCCTAGCTACGAAAAAACTATTATAAAAATTAAAACTTATTTGGAGGAAATAACAATGGCATTGAACATTGAAAACATTATTGCTGAAATTAAAGAAGCTTCAATCCTTGAATTGAACGACCTTGTAAAAGCTATCGAAGAAGAATTTGGTGTAACTGCAGCTGCTCCTGTAGCTGTTGCTGCAGCTGGTGCTGCTGACGCTGGTGCTGCTAAAGATTCATTCGACGTTGAATTGACATCTGCAGGTGATAAAAAAGTTGGCGTTATCAAAGTTGTACGTGAAATCACAGGTCTTGGACTTAAAGAAGCTAAAGAACTTGTTGACGGTGCACCAGCACTTGTTAAAGAAGGCGTTGCAACTGCAGAAGCTGAAGAAATCAAAGCTAAATTGGAAGAAGCTGGAGCTTCAGTTACTCTTAAATAATAGAGCAACTACATTAGTAGCTTAAAAACATGATTAAACCGCTATTCTTAGGAGTAGCGGTTTTTCTTTTTGTCTAGCAGGGGGCAAAAAAGGGAAAGGAATCTTTAAAAGTGAGGAGAGTTAGATTGAAAGAATCATATTGGTAAACCCAAATGATGGATATTTGTATCATGTCATAAATCGTTATCAAACGATAATATTGATTTTCTTACAAATTAAGAGTATACTTTATAAAAATGAGTGTTCACTCAATTTTTGTGAAATTAAGGAGTAAAGAAAATGGTTGTTGAAGCAATAGAGTACAGTCGTTTCGGTAACGAAGAGGTCTTGGATTTGCTGAAGATCGACTCTACAGCCTTGGATGTAAATCAAGTGAGAGTAGAAGTTCATGCTGTTGGTTTAAATCCTATTGATTATAAAACTTTTGAGGGAGCGAAACCCCTTCGATTTTTATCTTTTATGACGAAATTAAGGAAACCAAGTCGTTGGTTTGAATCTAAATCATCTTTATTTCCAAGAGGTGTGGGGAGAGATTTTTCTGGAGTTATTACAGAAGTTGGAAATGAAGTAACTAGGTTTTCAGTAGGAGATAAGGTGTTTGGAACAATGATTAGCGATCCTGGTTTGGGAACTAAGAGGGGAGCTTTAGCAACAGAAATTTGTGTCAATGAATCAGAAATTGTATTGAAACCAGAGATGATCGACATGACTCACGCAGCTACTATGGGAGTAGCTTCTCTAACTGTGGGTGGGGCTTTTAGAAGAATCGGTTTAAATTCAAGAGATACTGTTGTTATTTCAGCTGCAGCAGGAGGTATTGGAAGTATTGCAGTACAGTATGCAGTTGCTAAGGGTGCGACAGTGATTGGAATAGCAAGTAAGAAAAATGCAGAGTATCTGAAGTCTTTAGGTGCTATACCAGTAAGTTACGAAGAGAACATCAAGAAGGCTCTTCTATCAGCTAGTCCAACGCCTATTACAAAGTTTTTGGATTGTTATGGATCTGATTATGTTAGATTGGCTTTTAGTTTAGGTTTGAAGGGAACAGCTATTGGGACATTAGTACCTTCACCCTATGTTATGATAAAAGGTGCTCAGTTTACTGGTCCGAGACATTCTACATACGATGATTTTAGCACTTTATCTGAAATGGTCTCAGAAGGGAAGGTTCAGCTGAAAATTGATCAAGTGTATGACTTTTCTCTAAAGTCAGTTAGAGAAGCCTATCGTAGTCTGAAAATCGGACACAGTCGAGGCAAAAAAGTCGTAAAAGTAAGAGAGTAGAAGAGAGGTGCTAGCGATGGAAAGTTTAGAACAAAAGTATGCTCAGACGTTAGAAGTTAGCAACTTGAGCTTGAAACAACGTCGAGTATTATTATCAAGCTTAAAATTATTCTCAGAGATTGGATTTGAAAATACAACGTCCAGCCTTATTGCCGAACGCGCTGGAGTGTCAGAAGGAACTGTTTTTAGTTACTTTAAAACAAAGGAAGGTATTTTAGAAGCCATTTTATCTACTTTTCTAGAACAGGTTATTCCAGAAGTAATTGCGGATTTCTCAGAAAAAAAATTCACAGTAGATCAAGAAACTTTTCCCTTCTTTTTAAAAAGTATTGTTCGAGATAGGCTCTTTTTCATTCAGGAGAATCAAATGCATGTTAAAATTCTCTTGGGGCGTTCTTTTATTGATAAAAATCTTTCTATCCAGTTAGGAAATATTATTGTTCAATCTATAATAGAACCAATTAGCCCTGTTTTAAATCAATTTAAAGAAAAAGGACTTATTCTAAATTGGTCAAATGAAAGAATTGTTCGTTACATCTTAGCATTGAGTTTTTCTTATCTTATTCCCATGATGTTGAATGATGAAGGAACTATAAACATAGATGAAGCAGTTGATGAGATTGTTGAATGTTTGTCATCTGCCCTAATGAAAGTAAAATAAATTCGGATGTTAAAACTCACTGTTAATGGTGAGTTTTTTTGATTCAAGCTAAAAATCCCCAATCGAAGCGATTGAGGATTGAGCAAATGAATCTTAAACAATACCTTGTGCAATCATAGCGTTTGCTACATTTTCAAAGGCAGCAATGTTAGCTCCTGCAAGGTAGTCTTTATCAAGACCGTATGTTTCTGAAGTTGTTTTAGCTGTGTTGAAGATGTTTGTCATGATGTCTTTGAGACGTCCATCAACTTCTTCACGAGTCCATGAGAGGCGAAGGCTATTTTGGCTCATTTCAAGGGCTGAAACGGCTACACCACCAGCGTTGGCAGCTTTTGCAGGTCCGTAGAAGATACCATTTTCTTTGTAGATTTTGATGGCATCAAGATCGCTTGGCATGTTGGCACCTTCAGATACACAGATAACGCCTTGAGCAACCAAACGTTTAGCTGCTTCACCGTTGATTTCGTTTTGAGTCGCACATGGAAGAGCGATATCATAGTTTCCAGCGTAAGTCCATACAGAACCTTCATGATAAGTAGCAGTTGCTTTCTCAGCTGCATACTCAGTCAAACGAGCGCGACGTTTTTCTTTAACATCAACTAAAAGATCGAAGTCGATACCATTTTCATCGATGACATAACCATTTGAGTCAGATACAGAGATAACAGTTGCACCAAGTTCAGTCGCTTTTTGAAGAGCGTATTGAGCCACGTTACCAGAACCTGAAATGACCACTTTCTTACCAGCAAAGCTGTTACCGTTAGCTTTAAGCATTTCTTCAGTGTAGTAAACCAAACCGTAACCAGTTGCTTCTGGACGAATCAAGCTACCACCAAATCCAAGAGGTTTACCAGTCAAGACACCAGCATCAAATTGGTTAAGGCGTTTGTATTGACCGTAAAGGTAACCAATCTCACGTCCACCAACACCGATATCACCAGCAGGTACGTCAAGTGATGGTCCGATGTGTTTTTGCAATTCAGTCATGAAGCTTTGGCAGAAGCGCATTACTTCAGCATCTGTTTTACCTTTAGGATCGAAGTCTGATCCACCTTTACCTCCACCGATTGGAAGTCCAGTCAAGACGTTTTTAAAGATTTGTTCAAATCCGAGGAATTTCAAAATCCCTTGGTTTACAGTTGGGTGGAAACGAAGTCCGCCTTTGTATGGTCCAACAGCTGAGTTGAATTGAACACGGTAACCACGGTTTACTTGAATGTTTCCATCACGGTCAACCCAAGGAACACGGAAAGAAATCACGCGCTCTGGCTCAGTAATACGTGCCAAGATATTTTCTTCGATATACTCAGGGTGTTTTTCAAATACAGGTTCCAAAGTGTTGAAAAATTCTTCAACAGCTTGGAGGAATTCAGCCTCGTGCCCGTTACGAGCTTTTACAGTTTCAAACACGCTTTGGATATATTCTTTAGCAGATGTCATATCGTTCTCCTTAAATTCTAATTTAATTATGTGTGTCATTATAGCAGAATTTTTTTTAACTGTAAAGAGAAAAACAAAAATTTTCTAAAAATTCTATCAATTTAGTTTTGGGACTTTTTGAAAATCTATAAAAATACGAACGTTTTTCTTTGAAATATCTTTCTAAAAGAGAAATTGTGAAAATATGGTATAATATTAGCAATAAAAGGAATCTGGAGGATCAGAATCATGGTATCAACGAAAACACAAATTGCTGGTTTTGAGTTTGACAACTGCTTGATGAATGCAGCAGGTGTGGCTTGTATGACGATAGAAGAGCTAGAGGGGGTTAAAAACTCAGCGGCAGGAACCTTTGTCACGAAGACAGCGACCTTGGACTTTCGTCAGGGAAATCCTGAGCCACGATACCAAGATGTTCCGCTTGGTTCTATCAACTCTATGGGTCTACCAAATAATGGCTTAGACTATTATTTGGATTATCTTTTGGATTTGCAGGAAAAAGAGCCAAACCGAACTTTCTTCCTTTCTCTAGTTGGAATGTCTCCAGAGGAAACACATACCATCTTGAAAAGAGTTCAAGAGAGTGAATTTCGTGGTCTGACTGAGCTAAACCTTTCTTGTCCAAATGTTCCAGGTAAACCTCAGATTGCCTATGATTTTGAGACAACTGACCGAATTTTGTCAGAAGTATTTGCCTACTTTACCAAACCTCTTGGAATTAAATTGCCACCATATTTTGATATTGTTCACTTTGATCAAGCAGCTGCTATTTTCAACAAGTACCCGCTCAAGTTTGTCAACTGTGTTAACTCTATCGGGAATGGCCTTTATATAGAAGATGAGTCTGTCGTTATTCGGCCTAAGAATGGTTTCGGTGGGATTGGTGGAGAGTATATCAAACCGACTGCTTTAGCCAATGTTCACGCTTTCTACCAACGCTTGAATCCTCAAATCCAAATCATTGGAACAGGTGGCGTTCTGACTGGTCGTGATGCCTTTGAACATATCCTCTGTGGAGCGAGTATGGTGCAGGTAGGTACTACTCTTCACAAAGAAGGCGTCGGTGCTTTCGAACGTATTACCAATGAACTGAAAGAAATCATGGCGGAAAAAGGGTACGAAAGCCTAGAAGATTTCCGTGGGAAATTGCGCTATATCGATTAAATGAACCAAAAAATCAGAAGAAAGGAGAGAAGATGCTAGCCATTGAAGAAAGTCAGAAGTTGACTTTATCAAATTTACCTAACCTGAGCCTTTTTACAGGGACGGATCAGGGTCAGTTTGAAGTGATGAAGAGTCAAGTGTTGAAACAGATTGGTTATGATTCTGCTGACCTCAACTTTGCCTACTTTGATATGAAAGAAGTGGTTTACAAGAATGTGGAACTGGAGTTGGTCAGCCTTCCTTTCTTTGCGGATGAGAAAATCGTGATATTAGACCATTTTGTCGATATCACAACAGCTAAGAAACGCTTTTTAACAGATGATGAGCTCAAGTCGTTTGAAGAATACCTTGATAACCCTTCGCCAACAACCAAGTTGTTGATCTTTGCAGAAGGAAAACTGGATAGCAAAAGACGGTTGGTTAAATTACTTAAGCGTGATGCCAAGATTTTTGACGCAGTAGAAGCCAAAGAACAGGAACTGCGCCAGTATTTCCAAAAGTGGAGCCAGAAACAAGGTCTGCAGTTTGTGGGGCAATCCTTTGAAAATCTCCTCGTCAAGTCGGGTTTCCAATTTAGCGAAATCCAGAAAAATCTGCTCTTTTTACAGTCCTATAAGGCGGATTCTGTTATCGAGGAAGAGGATATTGTCAATGCTATTCCCAAGACCTTACAGGACAATATTTTTGATTTAACTCAGTTTATTCTGACTAAAAAGATGGACCAGGCGCGCGATTTGGTGAGAGACTTGACCTTGCAAGGGGAAGATGAAATCAAGTTGATTGCAGTCATGCTGGGACAATTTCGGACTTTTACTCAGGTGAAAATTTTGTCGGAGTCTGGGCAAACAGAAGTGCAGATTGCAAGTAGTCTAGGTAGTTATCTAGGGCGCAATCCTAATCCCTATCAAATCAAGTTTGCGCTGAGAGATGCGAGAGGACTTTCCTTGAGCTTTCTGAAGCAAGCTATTTCCTACTTGATTGAGACAGACTATCAGATTAAGACAGGTCTTTATGAAAAAGGTTTCCTTTTTGAAAAGGCACTCTTACAGATTGCTAGTCAGGTAAATTGATATTTTTTGAAACTACAACCCGCGTCAATATTATCTTGTCGTGGGTTTCTTAGTGATTTGCTTGTTTTATACTCAATGAAAATCAAAGAGCAAACTAGGAAACTAGACGCAGGTTGCTCAAAGCACTGCTTTGAGGTTGTAAATAAGACTGACGAAGTCAGCTCAAAACACTGTTTTGAGGTTGTAGATAAAACTGACGAAGTCAGTAACATATACCTACGGCAAGGCGACGTTGACGCAGTTTGAAGAGATTTTCGAAGAGTATGATTAGAAAGTATGTCAGTGATTTCTTCATCTATAAGCAAAAAACTTGAAAAAAGTGAATGTTTGCGTTATCATTTTCATATAGAAAGAAAAAGAGGTATTACAGATGGCTATTATCTTACCAGATCTTCCATATGCATACGACGCTTTGGAACCATACATCGATGCGGAAACAATGCACTTGCACCATGACAAACACCATCAAACTTATGTCAACAATGCTAATGCAGCTCTAGAAAAACACCCTGAAATCGGTGAAGACCTTGAAGCTTTGCTTGCTGATGTAGAATCTATTCCAGCTGATATCCGTCAAGCGCTTATCAACAATGGTGGTGGACACTTGAACCACGCTCTTTTCTGGGAATTGATGACTCCTGAGAAAACAGCTCCTTCAGCAGAACTTGCAGCAGCAATCGATGCAACATTTGGTTCATTTGAAGAATTCCAAGCAGCCTTTACTGCAGCAGCAACAACTCGTTTCGGTTCAGGATGGGCATGGTTGGTTGTCAACAAAGAAGGTAAACTTGAAGTGACTTCAACAGCAAACCAAGACACACCAATCTCAGAAGGTAAAAAACCAATCTTGGGCTTGGACGTTTGGGAACATGCTTACTACGTGAAATACCGCAACGTGCGTCCTGACTACATCAAAGCTTTCTTTTCAGTAATCAACTGGAACAAAGTAGATGAATTGTACGCAGCCGCTAAATAATGGTATATGGAGGGAAGAATGGTTCTTCTCTTTTTTAGGTTATATGATTCGAGTCTGACAAAATCGTCAGACTTTTTTCATTTTTATGAGAAACGTGCTAACTGCTAGAAATTATGGTAGAATAAAGTATTAAGTAATCGTGGAAAAAGGATATCTATGCGAAAAGAAATTGCACCTGAATTATACAACTATAACAAGTTTCCTGGTCCTGAGTTTCATTTACACGGGGACAAGGTTGAAACGGAGGGGATAGCTTTTTCCTTGGTGGAAAATATCAAGGATGCCTTTGATGTGACGGCTTTTAATCAGCGTTTTTCAGAAGTCTTAACCAAGTTTGATTATATCGTGGGGGACTGGAGCAACGAACAGCTTCGCCTACGAGGTTTTTACAAGGATGATCGAACAGAAGAAAAACTTGAAAAAATCAGTCGTTTACAAGACTACCTTTTAGAGTATTGTAGTTATGGTTGTGCCTATTTTGTCCTAGAAAATGAAGCTCCTAAGCGAGCATCATTTGACAAGAAAATGCGTAAGAAGGAAGAAGACCAGCCTTCTAAAAAAGGAAAGAAACCGGCTCAAATCAAACGAAAACCGAATGCAGATAAGAAAAATAGACGTCGTCAGAAAGACCAGCATTCTCAGAAAGAGGACAAGGGGCAACGTCATTTTGTCATTCGTCAGAAGTGAGTAGAGAATAAGGAGAAGAAATGAAACCGTCAATTTATAGTTTAACACGTCAAACCATGCAGGAATGGGTTTTGGAGCAGGGAGAAAAGAAATTCCGTGCAGACCAAATCTGGGAATGGCTTTACCGTAAACGTGTCCAGTCATTTGAAGAAATGACCAACCTTTCTAAGGATTTGATTGCGAAGCTTAATGACCAGTTTGTGGTCAATCCCTTGAAACAACGTATTGTTCAAGAGTCTGCTGATGGGACAGTTAAATATCTTTTTGAATTGCCAGATGGTATGTTGATAGAGACTGTACTTATGCGCCAACACTATGGTTTGTCAGTCTGTGTGACCACTCAGGTCGGCTGTAATATCGGTTGTACCTTCTGTGCTTCTGGTTTGATTAAGAAGCAACGTGACCTCAATAACGGTGAAATCGTAGCGCAAATCATGCTGGTTCAGAAATACTTTGATGAGCGTGGTCAGGATGAACGCGTCAGCCATATCGTTGTCATGGGTATCGGTGAGCCTTTTGATAACTATAACAATGTCTTGAATTTCGTTCGTACCATCAATGATGACAAGGGAATGGCTATCGGTGCTCGTCACATTACGGTTTCAACCTCAGGTTTGGCCCATAAAATTCGTGATTTTGCTAATGAAGGAGTTCAGGTCAATCTTGCCGTGTCACTTCACGCACCCAACAATGAATTGCGCTCAAGCATCATGAAGATTAACCGTGCCTTTCCGATTGAAAAACTCTTTGCTGCTATTGAGTACTATATTGAGACAACCAACCGTCGTGTGACCTTTGAATACATCATGCTCAATGAAGTCAATGACGGTGTAGAACAAGCCTTGGAATTGGCTGAATTGCTCAAGAATATCAAGAAATTGTCTTATGTAAACTTGATTCCTTATAACCCGGTTAGTGAGCATGACCAATATAGCCGCAGTCCTAAAGAGCGCGTGATGGCCTTCTATGATACGCTTAAGAAAAAAGGGGTTAACTGTGTTGTTCGTCAAGAGCATGGAACTGATATTGATGCAGCTTGTGGACAATTGCGTTCTAATACAATGAAACGTGACCGCCAGAAAGCAGTCGCCGCAGTCAATCCGTAATGATGAAGAAAACTCATAATCATATTTTGGTCTTGGGAGTCATTTTCTATAGCATTTGTATCGTCTACTTTTGTTTTACTCCTCAAGAACATTCTCCCGTGGGAGTGGAAACTCCAGGTATTCAGCATCTTGATCGCCTGGTTTTTCTTTTGACTCCTTTCAATTCTCTTTGGAAACTGGGTGAAGTGGGTGATATGGGACAATTATATTGGATTTTTTTACAAAATATCCTCAATGTCTTCTTGCTTTTTCCTCTGATTTTCCAACTCCTTTATCTCTTTCCAAATTTAAGGAAAACAAAAAGAGTTCTTTTTTTCAGTTTTCTAGTGAGTCTTGGAATTGAGTGTACGCAGTTAGTCTTAGATTTTTTCTTTGATTTCAATCGCGTCTTTGAGATTGATGATTTGTGGACCAATACCTTGGGTGGCTATTTGGCTTGGCTACTTTATAAACGATTACATAATACTCAATGAAAATCAAAGAGCAAACTAGGAAGCTAGCCGCAGGCTGTACTTGAGTACGGCAAGGTGAAGCTGACGTGGTTTGAATTTGATTTTCGAAGAGTATAAAAACAAGATAAGGAATTAAAATGAGTATTTTAGAAGTTAAAAATCTGAGTCACGGTTTTGGTGACCGTGCAATTTTTGAAGATGTGTCCTTTCGTCTCCTCAAGGGTGAACATATCGGCCTGGTCGGTGCCAATGGTGAAGGAAAATCAACCTTTATGAGCATCGTGACTGGTAAAATGCTGCCAGATGAAGGGAAGGTTGAGTGGTCCAAATATGTGACTGCCGGTTACTTGGATCAGCACTCCGTCCTTGCTGAAGGTCAATCTGTTCGCGATGTGCTCCGTACAGCTTTTGATGAGCTTTTTAAAGCAGAAGTCCGAATCAATGACCTCTATATGGAAATGGCTGAAGATGGAGCGGATGTTGATGCTCTCATGGAAGAAGTTGGTGAACTTCAAGACCGTTTAGAGAGTCGTGATTTCTATACCTTGGATGCTAAGATTGACGAAGTAGCGCGTGCTCTTGGTGTCATGGACTTTGGCATGGATACGGATGTAACTTCTTTGTCAGGTGGGCAAAGAACCAAGGTACTTTTGGCTAAACTCCTCCTTGAAAAGCCTGATATCTTGCTGTTGGACGAGCCGACCAACTACTTGGATGCTGAGCATATTGACTGGCTCAAGCGCTATCTCCAAAACTATGAGAATGCCTTTGTTCTCATTTCACACGATATTCCATTCCTGAACGACGTGATTAATATTGTCTACCATGTGGAGAATCAACAGCTGACGCGTTATTCTGGTGACTACTACCAGTTCCAAGAAGTCTATGCCATGAAGAAATCTCAGCTAGAGGCAGCCTACGAACGTCAGCAGAAAGAAATTGCCGACCTCAAAGACTTCGTTGCTCGAAACAAAGCGCGTGTTGCAACACGAAACATGGCCATGTCCCGTCAGAAGAAATTGGATAAGATGGATATTATCGAACTGCAAAGTGAGAAACCAAAACCATCCTTTGATTTCAAACCGGCTCGTACACCAGGGCGCTTTATTTTCCAAGCCAAGGATTTGCAAATTGGTTATGACCGTCCTCTGACCAGGCCTTTAAATCTTACCTTTGAACGCAATCAAAAGGTTGCTATTATCGGTGCCAATGGTATCGGTAAAACAACTCTATTGAAGTCTCTATTGGGCATTATTCCGCCAATCGCTGGGGAAGTGGAACGCGGTGACTACCTAGAACTTGGCTACTTTGAACAGGAAGTAGAAGGCGGTAATCGCCAAACTCCTCTTGAAGCTGTCTGGAATGCCTTTCCTGCACTTAACCAAGCAGAAGTTCGTGCAGCCCTTGCTCGTTGTGGTTTGACAACCAAGCATATTGAAAGTCAAATTCAGGTCTTGTCAGGTGGGGAACAAGCCAAGGTCCGTTTCTGTCTCTTGATGAATCGTGAAAACAATGTTTTAGTGCTGGACGAGCCGACCAACCATTTGGATGTGGATGCCAAGGATGAACTCAAACGCGCTCTCAAAGAATATAAGGGATCTATCCTTATGGTCTGCCACGAACCAGACTTCTATGAAGGCTGGATGGACCAAATCTGGGATTTTAATAATTTAACTTAAGAATGAGAGTAAAAGAAATACAGTACCGAATGTGGATACTGTATTTTTTTGGTTTTTATGATTTAAAATCATAGTCTTTCACCACTTCGATGTTGTCGATAGTAATAGCAGTCGTTGGTTTATCTTTCTCATCTTTTTCGGCTTTAGCAATCTTATCTACAACATCCATACCGTCAATCACTTGGCCAAAGACTGGGTGTTTGCCATCTAGACTAGGGTTTCCCCCTTCTTTATAGGCTTCGATGATTTTCTTTGGATACTTGCTTGTAGGGAGTTTAGCAGAGGTATCTGTAGAGTTTTGGTTGATGAAGAATTGGCTACCATTGGTGTTTGGTTGACCAGTATTAGCCATAGAAAGGGCACCACGGATGTTATAGAGATAAGGAGTAATCTCGTTTTTGAAACCAGTTCCCTTGTCTTTAGTCTTATCCTTGTCATGCCAGATGGACTGACCACCTGTACCATCTCCTTTTGGATCTCCAGTTTGAACCATGAAGCCATCGATAACACGGTGGAAGGTAATGCCGTTATAGTAGCCTTCTTTGGCATGAGTGAGGAAGTTTTCAACCGCTAAAGGAGCGAGTTTAGGGAAGAGTTTAATACGGATATCTCCTTGACTTGTGTGGAGAATGACTTCAGCCTCGTCCTCAGCAACTTCTTTAGATAGTTGTGGGAAATTGGCGTTTTCGTTTGTCAAAGCATCGTTTAACTCCTTGGCAGATTGGGCAGTTACTTTGGAACTTTCTTCAGCAGCCAGACTGGAATCAACATAGTCATCACCACGCAGACTACGTTGGATACTGCTACATCCAGCAAGGGCTATAGTTGATAGTAAAAGAAGGGTTGCTAATTTTTTCATTCTGATCCTCTCAAAAATTCATTTCTACCATTGTACCCTAAAAGGAAGGGGATTTCAAATGTTAGTGATAAGGTAGTTTTAGAGAAAATCAACCAAAAAATCACTTGATTAGAGATTTTTTCTTTGGATGACGATCGATAATGTCCTGGTATTGTTCCAGTATCTGTTCCCCCTTTGGAGTCAATTTGTAGCCACGAATTGAAAATTGACTTGCTAATTCTTCTTCTGAAAAGTTGTCATGAAGGGTTTGGTCCAGATCGGCAGCCTTCATCTTAGATAGTCCTGTAATTCCCTTGCTTTTCAGAATATTCTTTTTCATAGTAGCATTGAGATGATCAAGTGAGTCAAAAGCTGTTTCAATGACTGCATAACCTTTTCCTACCAGAGTTTTTAGGTGTTTAGGGGCATCAATGCCATAAGTGTACTCAAAGTATTTAGGAAACCAGATCTTAAGAAAGCTCGTAAGGCATCACAATTCTCAAAACGTTAATTCGAAAGAATTACTATATTTTAAAAGAGCACATTTTCAAAAGATTTTTTCTTTTGGACTCAATTCCTAATTAATCAATGAACTTAATACTAGGTCTCGAAAAGAATTATGCTTCCTCTTTCTGTCTGAGTTCAAATAGGTCTTCTACTTTCAGATTAAAAACTTGAGCAATTTTAAGAGCCATCTCCAGCGAAGGATTGTAACGGTTATTTTCCAAGTGCAGAATTGTCTCGCGTCGCATGCCGATGAGGTCGGCTAACTCCTGCTGGGTCATGCCTGTGGACTCACGAACAGATTTGAGATTAGTAATAATCTTGCTTTCTTTGGCCATGCTTATCCTCTACGTTCCAAGATAAAATAGACAACCGCAAAGATGCAAATCAAGACAGCTATGCTAATAAATATCTGTCCCATGTAAAGAGTGAGAGACCCCATATACCCAATGATAACTGCTAGGATCATCAGTGCGCCTAGTATAAAAACAAACAACAAGCTAGCTGCCTTTGCTAAATTAGCATAAAAGCGTTCGTCCGGAGTTTCCTTGACATTTTTCAAAGAGAAAAAACCAAATACAATCACTTCAATAACGAGGCTAATTCCCAAAATCCATTCTTTAATACCAGAACTTACGCTAGGGGTAGCAACCCAAATTCCTACTGTATAAAAAATGCTTGCTGCAAACAAAAGTATCGTGTAAAGCTTAGCAGACAAGTCAAAAATAGTCTTCCCCTTACCTTTCTGACTTTTATGAGACCATAGTTTCATATGTAGCCAGCTCCAAATAGCTACAATTTGACATTGCACTGAAATACCAGTAATAACTAACTTGGGTCCCCAACTAAGATTAGAACCAAATAAAACAATAAAATCAATAAAGAGAGCTACGGCAATCACTGCAATGAGGCCACGCATTTTTTGACTTTTTTTCATGATAGACTCCTTTTTTTGTTATAAATATATAACATTTAAATGTTATGTTATAAATATATCACACTTAAATTTAGAAAGCAAGAATTTTATGTGTCAATGTGGTAATTATTTGAAAAAATTTTTTAATAAAAGCCCTCGCTAGTCAAACAACTAAAGAATTATTTGAAGCAATCATCGGATTTGATTTGGATAGTTTCGTTAATAATATTTGATTATAAAAAATTTTTGGAAAATCTAGATACTGTATGAATCTCTATTTATTCTTAGACTGTTATAAAGTCTAAGAATAAGCTTTGTAGGTGTAGAAATTAATTTTTACAGAACTAAATTATTCCCCTATTTAGAATCTATTAATTCATATTTTATAAATTAATTAGTAGATATCGTTCTTAAGATCCTCGATATTTCTCTTGGGAACTGGCTTGGGATTTAGGAGCCAGGCATCCAAATCACGTTCAGGAGAGATGAAGGGCTTGACTTGTTGGTCTTTATAAAGTGTTTCTACAATAGCATTCATGACATTCTCTTTCTGGTTTTTCTTTAAAGTTATAACAAATTTTTAAATGGTTTAAAAATTTCAGAATCTGTCAAGTTTTTTTCTTGACACCTGATAGAAATCTGCTATAATAGAACATGTGATAAATAGCTCAGCTATTTCACCGAAATAAAAAATAAGAAAAGAGACTTTAAAAATGGCAGTTAAAATCCGTTTGACTCGTATGGGTTCTAAGAAAAAACCTTTCTACCGTATCAACGTAGCAGATTCACGTTCACCACGTGACGGACGTTTCATCGAAACAGTTGGAACTTACAACCCACTTGTTGCTGAAAACCAAGTAATTTTGAAAGAAGACCGCGTTCTTGCATGGTTGGCTGATGGAGCTCAACCTTCAGATACAGTTCGCAACATCCTTTCAAAAGAAGGCGTATTGAAAAAATTCCACGATTCTAAATTCTCAAAATAAGTTTAAAGTAGGTTGACAGATGGATACGATTGAAAATCTCATTATTGCGATTGTGAAACCCTTGATTTCACAACCAGATGCCTTAACTATCAAGATTGAAGATACACCAGAATTTTTGGAATATCATTTGGATCTTGATCAAAGCGATGTGGGTCGTGTAATCGGTCGTAAGGGTCGCACTATTTCTGCGATAAGAACGATTGTCTACTCTGTCCCAACTGAAGACAAAAAAGTAAGAATCGTTATTGACGAAAAATAAGAAGGGCGGGACGAATGTCTCGCTTTTTTTGCAAGGAGCAGGATATAAAGGATTTAACGTTTAGACAATACAAGACTAGTTATAGTCAATGAAAATCAAAGAGCAAACTAGGAAGCTAGCTGCAGGCTGTACTGGAGTACGGCAAGGTGAAGCTGACGTAGTTTGAATTTGATTTTCGAAGAGTATTACTCGAACATTACCAGTAGTCTCGAACTGAGGGAGGTCTCTTTATGAAGTTAGTGGAGGAAATCGGAGAAGTAGCTGAGGTTTTGAATAGGCGCTCTAGTCGACAAGAAGGGATAGGATTCGAATGAGGAACTTACTAAAGAACGTAGCCGATATTCTTCACCATGATCTTGCAATCGCGGCTATCAAGCATATTGATCTAACTAGAAGCATCTTTGAGAAAGACAAAACCGCAGCCGTTAACTACCAACATAAACATTATTTGGAAGGATTTTTGAAGGTGAAGGAGAATTGATGTCCCCTTCCTCCAACTTGAGAAAATCCTTGGAACGTGATAAAATAAAGGATAAGGATTTTTAGTAATTCATTATATAGAACGAGTGGATTTCTTTATGAAGAGGATTGAAGTATCTACAGAAATTGGTAGTCTCTCTGTTACTTATCAAAAGCAAAAGAAAATGCTAGTTTGTCTAAATGGCGCAGGTTTACTACCAAGTTATGAAAATTTTTCACTTATACTTGAAAAACTTCCTCCTACAATTGGTTATTTGACTATTGATTTTCCGAACACAGGTAGGAGTCCGATTCATGACCAAGCTGGAAAAAATCTAGATAATCTTGCTGATGCGGTTTGTAAAGTACTTGAAGAATTGGCGATTTCTGAATATATACTTTGTGCACATAGTTTGAGTGGAATTTTAGCTTGCAAATTACTCAAGAAACCAATTAAGTGTCAGGCTTTAGTAGCAATTGAACCGACAACTAAAAAAGTCATGTTTGCTGATTTTTCAGAAAATCCTTATCCAGAAATGGAAAAGCAGATGAGTCTGATTGACGAGTGTGGTCCTGAATTGTATTTTAAGAATTTAACTCAAGAGACATTTAGCCCTGAAATTAATAAAGAAATCTGGGCAATAATGCAAGAAAAAGGCTCAGAGTTGGAAAAGCAAGATTCAGGATTTCAGATATCTGGAGAGATTACTGAGGAAGATTTTGAGAATTTGTCGATAGAAGCTTATACCCCTGTATTTATTTTTTGTCAGGCTTATAGAGAAAAAGAGTACAGAGAATCAGAATATTGGACTTCCAATACTAAACTCATTTTAGGAGGGAATCACCATTATTTACAGTGGTCAGAATCCGAAAAAATTGCGACTATTATTCGAGAATTGTCATAATAAGATGGAAAGAAGGAGACTACAGGAGACAAGATGAACTACTTTAATGTTGGGAAAATCGTCAATACGCAGGGTTTGCAGGGTGAGATGCGAGTCTTGTCTGTGACGGATTTTGCAGAAGAACGGTTTAAAAAAGGGGCTGAGCTGGCCTTGTTTGATGAAAAAGATCAGTTTGTCCAAACAGTGACCATCGCTAGTCACCGTAAACAGAAGAATTTTGACATTATTAAATTCAAAGATATGTACCATATCAATGCGATTGAAAAGTACAAGGGATACAGTCTCAAGGTTGCTGAGGAAGATTTAAACGATTTAGATGATGGTGAATTCTACTATCACGAGATTATCGGTTTGGAAGTCTATGAGGGTGATAACTTGATTGGAACCATCAAAGAAATCCTGCAACCAGGTGCCAACGATGTCTGGGTGGTCAAGCGAAAAGGCAAACGTGACTTGCTCTTGCCTTATATCCCACCAGTGGTTCTCAATGTTGATATTCCAAATAACCGCGTCGATGTGGAAATCTTAGAAGGGTTAGACGATGAAGATTGATATTTTAACCCTCTTTCCAGAGATGTTCTCTCCACTAGAACACTCCATCGTTGGAAAGGCTCGAGAAAAAGGGCTCTTGGATATCCAGTATCATAATTTTCGAGAATACGCTGAAAAGGCCCGTCATGTTGATGACGAACCATATGGAGGTGGTCAGGGCATGTTGCTTCGAGCCCAACCCATTTTCGATGCTTTTGATGCCATTGAAAAGAAGAATCCTCGCGTGATTCTCTTAGATCCAGCTGGTAAGCAGTTTGATCAGGCTTATGCTGAGGATTTGGCAAAAGAAGAAGAACTTATCTTCATCTGCGGGCACTACGAGGGCTATGATGAGCGAATCAAGACTCTAGTGACAGACGAAATTTCCCTCGGTGATTATGTCTTGACTGGTGGAGAACTTGCGGCTATGACCATGATTGATGCGACTGTTCGCTTGATTCCAGAAGTGATTGGTAAGGAATCGAGTCACCAAGATGATAGCTTTTCATCAGGACTTCTCGAATATCCTCAGTACACACGTCCCTATGATTATCGAGGCATGGTCGTGCCAGATGTTCTGATGAGCGGACATCATGAAAAGATCCGTCAGTGGCGCCTGTACGAGAGTTTGAAGAAAACCTACGAACGCAGACCGGATTTGCTTGAACACTATCAACTGACAGCAGAAGGAGAAAAAATGCTGGCAGAAATTAAAGAAAACAAAGAATAAAGGAGAAACCTATGCAAGTAATCAAACGTGATGGAGAAATTGCTGAATTTAATCCAGATAAGATTTACCAAGCCATCTTGAAGGCAGCCCAAACTGTTTATGTATTGACAGATGATTTGCGTCAAAACCTTGCTCAAGTCACAAAGAAAGTCGTTTTGGACTTGGAAGAAGCCAAGGTGGAACGTGCTACCATTAGCATGATTCAGTCTATGGTTGAACACCGTTTATTGGGTGCAGGTTACATTACCATTGCAGAACACTACATTTCCTATCGTTTACAACGAGATTTGGAAAGAAGTGGCTATGGAGATCATATCGCTGTTCATTTGCATTTTGAACAAATTCGCTAAGAAAAAAGAGTGGGATGAAGGTAGACATCTCACTCTTTCTTAAATCTATTTTTTTGGGCTGTTTGGACAGTTGAAGGGACAAATCGCAGGCGTTGAATATCGCTTATACGGATAATACGGGTCACATTTTTGGCAAAATTTTTCACGATAATTTGCTGGCGCTGTTGATCGTATTTGATGATGTCACCTGTAAAGCTTGCCTCAGACAAGATAAGGTGAACAGCGGTTTGTTTCTGGATAGCCTCTTCAATAGTGGCTGTAAGGGAGTTGGTTTCAGTCTGGTCAGCTTGGTCATGTCCATTTAAAAAGTCATGTATTTTATCTAGAACTTGCTGGAATTTATGTCTCATATTGGCCTCCCTTCTTTTATATCAATATTATATAAAATTTTCCTAAAATCTACAAGATTTTACGAATAATCAAATGAAAGCTAAAAAAGGAGAAGAAAATGGCAGAATTTACATTTGAAATCGAAGAGCACTTGTTGACTCTTTCTGAAAACGAAAAAGGTTGGACCAAGGAAATTAACCGTGTAAGCTTTAATGGTGCCCCTGCAAAGTTTGATATTCGTGCTTGGAGTCCAGACCATACTAAAATGGGCAAAGGGATTACTCTCTCAAATGAAGAATTTCAAACGATGGTGGATGCCTTTAAAGGAAACTAAATTTTCAAAATAAAAGAAAAGGATACTGAGTCATGATAACTCGATATCCTTTTTTAGTTAGTAAAGTAAGCCTGATTTTTAAGGCGTTGAAGTAGGGGACGACTAATAAGACTAATAGCAAGAAGTTTACCAAGGTCTGGAATAATAAAGGGAAAAACACCCACAACAAGAGCTTTTTCAAATGCCATTCCAGCAAGAAAATGTAAGCTGAGAATCCCGCCTACAAAGACAAGGGCATCACCCAAGAGGTTTGCAAGAAAAATATTGACAATCCCACTCTTGCTGTTGGTTAGAGAGGAAGTAAGTCCAGAGTAAACGAGATAAAACCAAAGATAGCCTGCAGTAGGGCCAACCAACGCCTGAAAACCAGCTCCACCTCCTGCAAAGACAGGAAGACCGATAGCACCTAGAAGAAGATAGAGTCCAACAGAAAGTACAGCCTCTCTCGGTCTAAAGACAGTAGCAATCAAGCCGATTGCAAAGTTTTGTAGAGTGAAGGGGACGGGTCCAATTGGAAGACTGATTTGTGCCAAAATAGCAATGAGAGCAGCTCCAATAGCAGGGACAGCATAAACGTGAGCTTTTTTCAAAATAGTTAACCTCTTTTCTGATATATAGTAACTATTATACTTAAATCAACACTATTGTCAACCTGTTTAAGTAACATGGGTAACAAAAAACTGTAACGGCCGATTTGATTGACAAGAGAAATTTGATAATTGTTTTTTATCGATTTGTAAATCAGTTTTATATATAGATAATCCCATTTTATACATAAAAAATATACTATAAATACTTGACAAACTAAAAAATAAGTGCTACATTAATAAATGTAAACGGATACATTTATATGTGTTCAATTTTAAAAGGAGGGGTAGTTATGAGATATTTTAACGACTCTAGATACCATAACGGTGATTAAAAACCTAAATATAATCAATTCATATTAAAGTAATATGGATGGACTAAAAAGGGGACTGTTGCTTATTCTTCATCAAATATTTTAATTAAAGGAGAAGTAAAATGAAAAAAAGAATTAACAAGAAAGCATCTGTTTTTCTAGTCGCAAGTGTTTTAAGTTTTAGCTTTGCTACTGTAGCTAGTATTGTTAGTGCAACTACAGCACACCCTGCTCCAAGTCCCATTATTGATGTATGGGAATATGGTGTAAATGATAACTCTGGTTATTCGAATTACTTTGTTAGTTCTCCAGATAATATTGGTTCAAAATCTTCAGTAACGAATTTTTGGGGAACAGTTAAAGCTCAGGATAAACAAGATTATGGATGGGCATATTCAAGTGCTACAAAATCTTGGAGCGATGTTCGATTAAATGCATATTGGGATTATTATAGATTTTAAAAATAATTTATGAAAACAAGAGACCCAATTATAAAATAGGGTCTCTTGTAATATGGTAATTGCTTATGAAATTAAAATTATGTATCATTGGATTCTTCTTCTGTTTGATTGCTGCAATTGGTTGGGTCACTATTAGCGATACAGAAATGCCCATACCTTTACCAATTGATGGTGCTTTTTCTATTCAAGGAAAAAGCAATCTTTCAAATAACGAAATATACGAAATGGTTCGTGATTTATCAAAATCGGAAAAGGTTACCATTTACAAGCCCATCGTTCAGAGTTCGGGTCAGTTGAGGTATGTAAATTTTGATGATGTAAATAATGAACAATTAAAGTCAACACCAATAATAGGGATGTATTACACCCTTGGGAAAATGGATATAGATAGTTTGAAACCACTTACGATGACGGGGTTGCAAACAGTATATATGGCTTATCCTTGGTATATAGGAGGAATCTTACAATTTACTGGAACTTTAAGAATACTGTTAATGGGTTCAATTTACTTAACTTTATTAGTTGTGTTATTTGTTGTTAGAACGAAGCAGATTAAAGAAGGAGTGATACGTCGTTCTTTGGGATTGCCTGTATACGATCTAAGAAGAGATTATGGTATTTCTCTTATTTTTGAACTGATTATGATGGCTTTATTGATGATTTCTTACAGTTCTTTTTTGGGAAATGGTTTCTTCACCTATAGTTCTAAGTTATTTTTCTCTCTGATTTTAACGAATTTTATACTATTTCAAATCATTGATCTCATCACCTTTGTTTTATTTTGGTTGACGATTCAGGTTGAAAAGCCTATTGAAATTATTAAAAACAAGGCAAAAAATAAACTTATTTTTGTCGTATGGCTTGCCATTATTTCGATTATTATCCTTATCTCAGGAGTTTTTTTACAAGAAACAAAGAGTAGTCAATCCAGTATTAACATTCAGATACAGAATTTAGTACCATGGGACACAGTAAAAGACTGGAGAAGGATTGAGTTCCTTGGAATTGAAAGTAACTCTACTAAAAATGGAGAAGTTAATGATTCGGATGGTCAGTATCTACAGATAGCTGCTTCCTTAAAAAACTTAGATTATTTATATATAGATCGATCCTCAGCATATGTTCCAGATTTCATGAAAACTTCACATGTTATGGAAAATTTTTCTAAACAATTAGAAAATGACGGAATAACGAATCCAGAAATAAATAAAGAGTTGATTTATATCAATCAAACAGGTGCTAACCTACAAAATAAAGTGAATGGAACAAACTATCATCTTTTAGATAATAAGATAGCAACCATTTATATTCCTGAGAAATGGAAAGAAAATCAGAAATCTATTGAGAATACAGTTGTAGCAGAACAATTTATTGGAACAAACTATACAAAAGAAGAAATTGCAGTACAAATAATTCCTGATGGTGATAAAATTTTTTATTTCAATGAAGATGCTGATGATAATCATAAAATGAAAGAGCTTTTACCAATGGCAAGTGTAGCAGATAGCACAGATAACATTGTTGTTGTGTTAGATACGGACAAAATGATTGAAAACAACAAGTTTTCTTTGGCTAGTAATATAACAACTAAGTCTCTTTTTAGTCCTGAGGCGGTAAATAAAATAAATGAAATGGCTACCCAGTTGAATGTTTCAATGAATCCAGTAGATGTTTACCAAATTGTGAAATTAAAGATCCAGTCCTTAGAGCACCAAATTCTACTTTCACAAATTTTGCAGAAGATAATTTACAGTATTGTCTTTATACTCATTTATCAATATGTCCAACTTTATATTACCCTAAAACAGAATGAATATGTGAAGAAAATCATTTTAGGTCTGTCAAAAACATATATAGCAATTTCAAGTCTCAAGTATTTTATGATGACTATTACAATCGTTATCCTATTTACATTTCTTATGACAGGTCAAATAGAGTTGCTATATATTGGTCTTGCTTCTCTGCTCGTTTTGATGTTGTCAATAATCATGAGTTTTAGAAAATTATCTGAAAGCTACACTAAAATTTTAAAAGGAGATGAAACATGACAATTGACCTTTTGAACGTTTCAAAAAGTTTCGGCTCAAAAAAGATCTTTACAGACTTAAATTTAAAATTTGAATCTGGAAAAAGTTATGCATTGATTGGAGGTTCTGGCTCTGGTAAAAGTACCCTTCTTAATATTATAGGAAGATTAGAAAAAATTGACAGTGGGAATGTTTTAGTTGATAAACAAGATATTTGGAAGATAAAAGAAAGAACTTTTTTTAAAAATACTGTTGGATATGTATTTCAGAATTATTCTTTAATAGATAACAAAACAGTATATGATAATTTGAAACTTATCACTAAAGACAAAAAAACAATAACTGATGTACTTGAAAAAGTAGGACTGTCAAGTGACTATTTACATCAAAAAATATATGAATTGTCTGGAGGGCAGGCTCAACGTGTAGCTATTGCCAGAATGTTAATGAAACCACGTAAAATTATCTTAGCAGATGAGCCTACAGGAGCTTTAGATGGTGAGATTGGAAAAGAAATTATTCGTTTATTATTGAATGAAAGAGATGAAGATAAATATGTCATTATAGCGACGCATGATCCAGCTGTCTATAACGAAGTTGATGTGATCATTGATATGAAAGATATAGGGGATAATGTATGAAAAAGATAATTTATATTGCTTTGATCTTTGTAGCTGGAATGCTTGCCATTTTCTTCTTTGGAAAACAAATGATCACAAAAGAAAATACCAATAAACCAACACTGGAGTTAATAGTCTATACGCTTTCTTCTAGTGATACAGAAAAATGGAATAAAGTGAAACAAGTAGAAACGGAAGAAGCTACATATATCATAACTGTGAAAGAAGTAGCGTCTTCAGAAGAAGTATTTTCAAACATCATTGCAAATGGAGCTGCTGCGGGGTTCGGAGTTCGTGAAGAAGAAGTGAAGCAATTTAATAATAATTTAGGAGACACTATTGAGGACTCTAAGCATAATAAACTCATTGGAATAGAATTTTTTACTTTTTCTAATGCTGACGAGGGATTTGTAGTAGCAAATTTTGACTACGGTAGTGAAGAGTTGAATTCTCAGAAAAAAGATATGAAAGAGTTATATAAAAAAATATATGAATCTTTTAAAGAAAAGAATAAATGATTGTGTTATAATCCTTATATTTTGTTATGGTTTGTTAATTGATTTTTGCATATCTTATTTCAACATACTATAAAATAAAACATAAGAAAACGAGTATCTCCAACTACGGCAATACTCGATTTTTGATATTTAGAAGTGTTTTTTGCTCTGCTTCTTTTATTTCGATTAACGCATAGTTACAAATTCTTCAGATGCAGTTGGGTGAATCGCCACAGTTGCATCAAAGTCTGCTTTGGTTGCTCCCATTTTGATAGCAACGGCAAATCCTTGAATCATTTCATCAACGCCGTAGCCAATTCCATGAAGTCCGACAACTTTTTCTTCTGAACCAGCTGTTATCAATTTGAAACGAGTTTCTTGACGGTTGCAAGTGCAAGCAGAGTACATAGAAGTAAAGCTTGATTTATAAACCTTGATTTGGTCTTGACCGTATTCTTTAATAGCTTGCTCTTCTGTCAAACCAACAGTTCCGATAGCAGGGTGTGAAAAGACAACAGTTGGAATAGTTGAGTAGTCCATTTTTGCAGTTGTTTTTCCGTTAAAGAGACGTTCAGACAAAGTACGTCCAGCCTTGATAGCAACTGGAGTCAGTTCTTTTTCACCTGTTACATCACCTAGAGCGTAGATTCCTTCAACAACAGTATTTTGATATTCATCCACTTGGATAAAGCCACGTTCGTTCAGAGTTACTCCAGCTTTTTCAAGTTGCAAGCCCTTAACGTTTGGACGGCGACCTGTAGCCCAAATAACTTGGCTAGCTGTATGACTAGTACCATCTTCGAAATGAATGGTAATGCCATCAGTAGTTTTTTCTAACTTGACAGGTACTTTGTGAGTATGAAGTGGCAAGTTTGTTCTTTCCATTTCCTTGACCAGACCTTCAACGATGTAAGAATCAAAACCACGTAAAGGACGGTCGCGACGAACAAAGAGATCTGTCTTGACACCAAAGGTGTGGAGTACGCCAGCCAATTCAACAGCGATATAACCAGCGCCTAGAATAGCAACTGACTCTGGCAATTCTTCCCAGGCAAATACATCATCAGAAGAACCACCTAGTTCAGCACCAGGAATATTTGGAATACTTGGATGGGCACCAGTAGCAATCACGATATGTTTAGCACGAATCAGTTCACCATTTACGCTGACAGTATGAGAATCTACAAATTCAGCATGGCCTTCAATCAGGTCTACGCCGTTGCGTTTAAAACTGCCATCATAAGAAGAACGAGCGCGATCAATGTAGGCTTCACGATTGCGACGTAGGGTTGCAAAGTCAAAGTTAAAATCAGTAGTCTTAAAGCCGTAGTCTTCTCCAAATTGATGGAAAGTCTCAGCGATTTGCGCCCCGTACCACATAATTTTTTTAGGAACACAGCCGACGTTGACACAGGTTCCACCTAGTTTCTTTTCCTCAATAACGGCTGCTTTGGCTCCGTGTTCACCAGCACGGTTCATGGTAGCAATTCCTCCACTACCTCCACCGATAGCAATGATATCGTATTCTCTCATTGAAAACTCCTTTGTACTCTTTTAAATAGTAGAGTGTCATTTTTTGATAGTCATATTCTATCTTTTTTTTGATGTGATTGCAAAAATCTGCTACGTCCAAAAAAATTAAAGAAAAGGCTTGCAAAAAGGGAAAATAAAGTGTATTATATATCTAGTACAATAACAACAAAAATAAATTCCGAACAATAATTAAATCCTGAAATGTCATTATTTCGTTCTGAACTGTTATTGTTTATATTTGGGAATTTTTGTATAATATTGTTAAGGACTTTAAATCAAAAAAGGAGTTTCATTATGAAAAAGAATCGTAAGGCTAAAAAGTGGCAATTGTATGCAGCAATTGGTGCTGCAAGTGTAGTTGTATTGGGGGCTGGGGGCATTTTGCTCTTTAGACAACCTTCTCAAACCGCTGTAAAAGATGAGCCAACTCATCTTGTTGTTGCTAAAGAAGGAAGCGTGGCATCTTCTGTTTTATTGTCAGGGACAGTAACAGCAAAAAATGAACAATATGTTTATTTTGATGCTAGCAAAGGAGATTTAGATGAAATCCTTGTTTCTGTGGGCGATAAGGTTAGTGAAGGACAGGCTTTAGTTAAGTACAGTAGTTCAGAAGCACAGGCGGCCTATGATTCAGCGAGTCGAGCAGTTGCGAAGGCAGATCGCCATATCAACGAACTCAACCAAGCACGCAATGAAGCCGCTTCAGCTCCAGCTCTACAATTGCCAACACCAGCAGGAGGCGAAGGAGCTGCAGCCCAAACTCCAGCTCCAGTCTCAGGAAATTCAGTGTCATCTATTGATGCACAATTAGGTGATGCTCGTGATGCTCGTGCAGATGCAGCAGCGCAATTAAGCAAGGCTCAAAGTCAGTTGGATGCAATGACGGTTCTCAGTACCCTAGAGGGAACTGTGGTCGAAGTCAACCGCAATGTTTCTAAATCTCCAACAGGAGCTAGCCAGGTGGTAGTTCATGTCGTTAGCAATGAAAACTTGCAAGTTAAGGGGGAACTATCTGAATATAACCTTGCCAACCTCTCTGTAGGACAAGAAGTAACCTTTACTTCTAAAGTTTACCAAGATAAGAGCTGGACTGGTAAGATTAGCTACATTTCTGACTACCCTAAAAACAATGGTGAAGCAGCAAGTGCAGCGGCTGCCGCAGCAACTGGTAATTCTGGTTCTAAATATCCATATACCATCGATGTTACAAGTGAAATCGGTAACTTGAAACAAGGATTTTCTGTAAGTGTTGAGGTGAAGAACAAGACTAAAGCTATTCTGGTTCCTTTAACAAGTGTTGTGATTGAAAATGATAAGAATTATGTCTGGGTACTTGACGAGCAGAAAAAGGCCAAGAAAGTCGAAGTTGGTTTGGGAAATGCTGATGCAGACAACCAAGAAATCACCTCAGGTCTGACAAATGGAGTCAAGGTCATCAGTAACCCGACGTCTTCTCTAGAGGAAGGAAAAGAGGTGAAGGCTGATGAAGAAACTAATTAGTTTAAAAAATATCTGCAGAAGCTACCGTAATGGTGATCAAGAACTGCAGGTACTCAAAAATATCAATCTAGAAGTGAATGAGGGTGAATTTGTTGCCATCATGGGACCATCTGGTTCTGGTAAGTCTACTCTCATGAATACCATTGGCATGTTGGATACACCAAGCAGTGGAGAGTATTATCTTGAAGGTCAAGAAGTAGCGGGGCTAGGTGAAAAACAACTAGCTAAGGTTCGCAACCAACAAATCGGCTTTGTCTTTCAGCAGTTCTTTCTTCTATCTAAACTCAATGCTCTGCAAAATGTAGAATTGCCTTTGATTTACGCAGGAGTTTCAGCTTCAAAACGTCGCAAGTTAGCTGAGGAATATTTAGATAAGGTTGAGTTGACAGAACGCAGTCACCATTTACCTTCGGAATTATCTGGAGGTCAAAAGCAACGTGTAGCTATCGCGCGTGCCTTGGTAAACAATCCTTCTATTATCCTAGCGGATGAACCGACAGGAGCCTTGGATACCAAAACAGGGAACCAAATTATGCAACTGTTGGTTGAACTAAATAAAGAAGGAAAAACCATTATCATGGTAACGCATGAGCCTGAAATCGCTGCTTATGCTAAACGCCAGATTGTCATTCGAGATGGAGTTATTTCGTCTGACAGTGCGCAGTTAGAAAGGGAGGAAAACTAAGATGCAGAATCTGAAATTTGCCTTTTCATCTATCATGGCCCACAAGATGCGCTCTTTTCTCACTATGATTGGGATTATCATTGGTGTTTCATCAGTTGTTGTGATTATGGCTCTGGGAGATTCCATGTCTCGTCAGGTTAATAAAAACATGACCAAGTCACAGAAGAATATCCATGTCTTTTTCTCGCCTATTAAAAGTAAAGACGGTTCTTTTACCCAAAAACAATCAGCTTTGACAGTTTCTGGGAAAGAAGAGGATGTTCCTGTGGAACCACCAAAACCGCAAGAAGCTTGGGTTAAGGAGGCGGCCAAACTTAAGGGTGTAGATAGTTACTATGTAACCAACTCGACAAATACGACCCTGTCTTATAAAGATAAAAAGGTTGAGCGCGCTAGCTTGACAGGTGGAAATATTACTTACATGAAGGCGGTTGAAAATGAAATTGTTGCAGGTCGTAGTCTTATAGCTCAGGATTATAAAGATGTGGCCAGTGTCATTTTGCTAGACCAGGAACTTGCTAACAGTCTGTTTGGATCTGCTCAAGAAGCTGTTAACAAGATTATAGATGTTGGTGGCTTTAGTTATCGTGTCATTGGTGTCTATACTAGCGATGAAGCCAAGGCTGTCAAGACATTTGGTATTGGTGGACTTCCCATTACGACTAATATTTCTCTTGCCAATAACTTCAATATGGATGAAATTTCTGATATTGTTTTCCGAGTTAATGATACCAGTTTGACACCAACTGTAGGACCAGAATTAGCTAGAAAAATGACCGAAATTGCTAGTCTTCAACAAGGAGAGTATCAGGTGGCAGATGCGACTGCAGCCTTCCAAGAAGTACAACAACTTTTTGGATTTATAACTACGATTATTAGTGCCATCGCAGGAATTTCTCTCTTTGTTGGAGGGACTGGTGTTATGAACATTATGCTTGTTTCGGTGACAGAGCGTACCCGTGAGATTGGTCTCCGTAAGGCTTTGGGTGCGACACGTGCTAATATTTTAATTCAGTTTTTGATTGAATCCATGATTTTGACCTTGCTAGGTGGAGTTATTGGTTTGACAATTGCGACAGGATTAACCGCTATAGCTGGTATACTTTTACAAGGTTTGATTGCGGGTATAGAGGTGGGAGTATCAATTCCAGTTGCCCTATTTAGTCTTGCAGTTTCGGCTAGTGTTGGTATGATTTTTGGGGTTTTACCAGCCAACAAAGCATCTAAACTTGATCCAATCGAAGCCCTTCGTTATGAATAAGATCAACAAGATGGACACTTGTCTATCTTGTTTTTGTATGGATTTCCCTATCGAAATTTATTAAAAATGTGATATAATGAAGTATTAGAAAAACAGGTTTCATTTGCCTGGAAAGGAAAAATTATGTCTGAAAAGAATTTTTATATTACAACGCCGATTTACTATCCATCTGGTAAACTTCATATCGGTTCTGCCTACACAACCATCGCCTGTGATGTCCTAGCTCGTTACAAACGTCTCATGGGCTACGATGTCTTTTATTTGACAGGTCTTGATGAACATGGTCAGAAAATCCAGCAGAAAGCTGAAGAAGCTGGTATCACACCTCAAGCCTATGTTGATGGGATGGCAGTTGGAGTCAAAGAACTCTGGCAATTACTAGATATCTCATACGATAAATTTATCCGTACAACTGATGATTACCATGAAAAAGTAGTGGCGCAGGTCTTTGAACGCTTGCTTGCTCAAGATGATATTTACTTGGGTGAATATTCTGGTTGGTATTCAGTCTCAGATGAGGAATTCTTTACAGAAAGCCAGCTTGCGGAGGTTTTCCGTGACGAAGCTGGAAATGTGACTGGCGGTATCGCTCCATCAGGTCACGAAGTGGAATGGGTATCTGAAGAATCATACTTCCTCCGCCTCAGCAAATACCAAGATCGTTTGGTCGAATTTTTCAAAGCCCATCCTGAATTCATCACGCCAGATGGTCGCCTTAATGAAATGCTGCGCAACTTCATCGAGCCAGGTTTAGAGGATTTGGCAGTTTCTCGTACAACCTTTACATGGGGTGTTCCAGTACCATCTAATCCAAAACACGTTGTCTATGTTTGGATTGATGCCCTTCTTAACTATGCGACAGCTCTTGGCTACGGTCAAGATGAACATGGTAACTTTGACAAGTTCTGGAATGGAACAGTCTTCCATATGGTGGGGAAAGACATCCTTCGTTTCCACTCAATCTATTGGCCAATCCTTCTTATGATGTTGGATATCAAATTGCCAGATCGTTTGATTGCCCATGGTTGGTTTGTCATGAAAGACGGCAAAATGTCTAAGTCTAAAGGGAATGTGGTCTATCCTGAAATATTGGTAGAGCGTTACGGACTGGATCCGCTTCGTTACTACCTCATGCGTAGCCTTCCAGTTGGTTCAGACGGAACCTTTACTCCAGAAGACTATGTAGGCCGTATCAACTACGAATTGGCCAATGACCTTGGAAACCTCCTCAACCGTACGGTTTCTATGATTAACAAGTACTTTGATGGGCAAATTCCAGCCTATGTGGAAGGTGTGACAGAATTTGACAATGCTCTTGCTCAAGTAGCTGCTGAATCAATCGCTGACTACCATACACACATGGAAGCAGTTGACTACCCACGTGCCCTTGAAGCAGTTTGGACGCTTATCTCCCGTACTAATAAATACATCGACGAGACAGCTCCATGGGTCTTGGCTAAGGATGAAGCACTTCGTGACCAATTGGCAAGTGTTATGAGCCACTTGGCAGCCAGTCTTCGTGTCGTAGCTCACTTGATTGAGCCATTTATGATGGAAACTAGTCGCGCTGTATTGGCACAACTTGGATTGGAAGAAGTAGCGAGCCTTGAGAACTTGAGTTTGGCTAATTTCCCTGAGGGTGTAACAGTAGTTGTCAAAGGAACACCAATCTTCCCACGTCTGGACATGGAAGAAGAGATTGTCTATATCAAGGAACAAATGGAAGGCAACAAACCAGCAGTTGCAAAAGAATGGAATCCAGACGAAGTAGAACTCAAACTTAACAAAGAAGAAATCAAGTTTGAGGACTTTGACAAGGTTGAAATTCGTGTCGCAGAAGTCAAAGAAGTGTCTAAAGTAGAAGGCTCTGATAAGTTGCTTCAATTCCGCTTGGATGCTGGTGATGGTGAAGACCGTCAAATTCTCTCAGGGATTGCTAAGTACTATCCAAACGAACAAGAATTGGTCGGCAAAAAAGTTCAAATCGTTGCTAACCTCAAACCACGTAAAATGATGAAGAAATATGTCAGTCAAGGGATGATTCTCTCAGCTGAACATGATGGACAATTAACCCTTCTTACAGTTGATCCAGCTGTGCCAAACGGAAGTGTGATTGGGTAAGATTTAAAAGGACCAGTTTGAACTGGTTCTTTTCTTTTTTTAGGTAGCAGTTGATAAAAGTGTCATTCTGCTTTATAATGAAGAAAAACGGAGGAAATTGCCATGAAATACATTCCATTTGGTCAAGATGACAAAGAATTATCAGAAATTGTTCTCGGAATGATGAGAATCAAAGATAAGTCTGTAAAAGAAGTTGAAGAGCTTGTAGAAACAGCACTTTCTGTTGGAATCAATGCTTTCGACTCGGCTGATATATATGGTCGTGGTCGTTGTGAAGAACTGTTAGGTCTTGTCCTAAAAAATCGTCCAGATTTAAGAGAAAAGATGTGGATTCAGTCAAAATGTGGTATTCGCATAGAAGAATTTACCTATTTTGATTTTTCAAAAGAGTATATATTACAATCAGTTGATGGGATTTTAGAAAGATTGCAGGTTGATTATTTAGATAGCTTGCTTCTTCATCGACCAGATGCTTTGATGGAATCTGATCAAGTGGCTCAAGCATTTGAAATTCTACAAAAATCAGGTAAAGTTCGAGACTTTGGTGTGTCCAACCAAAATCCCATGATGATGGAATTGCTGAAGAAAGAAGTCAAACAACCTCTATCTATCAATCAATTACAATTAAGTGCAGCTTTCACACCTGGTTTTGAAGCAGGATTTCATGTCAATATGGAAGGAAACAAGGCAGCTTTGCGTGATGGAAGCGTCTTTGAATACTGCAAATTAAACGATATGGTTATTCAGGCCTGGTCAGTCTTGCAGTTCGGATATTTCAAAGGGAATTTTGTCGGCAATGAGAAATTTCAAGCTTTAAATCAAGTACTTGATCGTTTAGCTTTTAAATATGGAGTAACCCCTTCAACTATTGCCATTTCTTGGATATTGCGTTATCCAGCAAAAATGCAGGCAGTCGTAGGTACAAAAAATCCTAAGCATTTGATAGAAGCTAGCCAAGCGACAAACTTTAACTTAACAAGAAAAGAATGGTATGAAATTTACATCGCTGCAGGGAATGATTTACCTTAGGAAAAAATGCATTTAAAGAAATCACAGTCAAAAAAATGTTTCAAAACGTTTTTTTGTTATGTGGCTATTAGTCTGTCTTGATTCGTTAGGTACGGTTCATAAACGGATGACTATGATTTAACTATTCTGATTTATATACTGGTAGGGAAGTAGTATCCCATAATCGACGGCACGATAGTAGATATTATAAAATGGACTAGAGTCATTTTTGGATTTTGATTGAGTATAAAACATCATAGAGAATAAAAAAATGAGGTTAGGATTTTTTGTCCTAACCTATTTTTACATATAATAAACAATGGCAATGTACTGGAGGGCAGATGCTGCTAGGATAAAGAGATGCCAAATCATGTGGAAATAAGGTTTTTTCTTGGCGTAAAATCCAACCCCAACTGTATAACAGAGTCCGCCAGTTACCATGAGACTCCAAAAGATTGGAGTTGTTTGACTGATAATGGCAGGAATGATAGCTAGAACCAACCAGCCCATAATCAGGTAAAGAGTAAGGCTAAATTTCTCATTGACTTTTTTAGCAAAGATTTTATAGAGGATGCCGAAAATGGTCGTTCCCCACTGGATAGCAATAATCAGATAGCCAAACCAGTTATTCATCAAGGTCAAGACGACGGGCGTGTATGAGCCTGCAATAGCAACATAAATCATAGAATGATCAATGATTCTCAAGACATATTTATGGGTCGAACCATAGGCCATAGAGTGGTAAATGGTGGATGAGAGGAACATGAGAAAAAGACTGATGACGAAAATGGAAACACCGACAGAGAATAAAAATCCGTGTACTTCATAACTATAGGTGGATGAAATAGGCAGTAAGATGAGCATGATCACTGCACCCACAGCGTGGGTCACACTATTAGCAATCTCCTCTCCAAAGCTAAGTTGTTTGCTGAGTTTAAGACTAGTATTCATTAGATTTCCTCCTCTTCAGTCTGATGGATTAAGGCTAGAGTTTGATGATAGAGTTTAACGGTTTGACAGCTACTTTGGATAATAGGGTTAGCTGGGTCTATTCCTTGGTTCATATAGTCCACAAAAGCATCGTAGAGTTGGTCTGAGCTGGCTTGACTTTGGAGAGTATTAAGGGTCTGAGCGATTTCTTGAATCGAAAAGACAGATTTGAGGGTGGTGATAGCAATCAAACGGGCAATCTGTTGGCGTTGGTATTTTTTCTTGTCAGGCTTTGTTAGATAACCATGTTTGACATAGTTGTTGACCATGGATGCTGTTAGGCCTTTGTCTTTATCTGGAGAGACAGGAGCGCAGACTTGATTGACATAGAGTAAAACCTGATCCAGATAGAGGTCAATATTTGGGATTTCTGCCCATTTAGGGTAGGAAAAAGCAGTTTTCATTTCCAACTCCTTTTTATCTAGTTTTAATAACTAGATTATAAAATAATAAAAAAAGAAAGTCAAGTTTTAACTGCTTGTGAAAAGGCTTAAATTATGCTATGATGGGAGAAACTAGTCAGAAATGAGGAGAAAAGATGGAGATTCGTTTAGCTTTTCCAAATGAAGTGGATGCCATTATGCAGGTGATGGAGGATGCTAAAAAGTGCTTAGCCAAGTCTGGTAGCGACCAGTGGCAAAATGGCTATCCCAATGCCGATATCATTATTGATGATATCATCTCAGGTCAAGCCTATGTGGCCTTGGAAGAGGGAGAACTGCTAGCCTATGCTGCTGTGACCAAGAGTCCAGAGGAAGCCTATGAAGGCATTTATGAGGGAAACTGGCAAGCTGGAGAGTCAGAGTACCTAGTCTTTCATCGTATTGCTGTGGCAGCAGATGTGCAGGGACAGGGAGTCGCTCAAACCTTCTTAGAGGGCTTGATTGAAGGTTTTGACTATCTTGATTTTCGTTCAGATACGCATGCTGAAAACAAGGCCATGCAACATATTTTTGAAAAACTCGGTTTTAAACAGGTCGGTAAGGTGTCAGTAGATGGTGAACGCTTGGCCTATCAAAAATTGAAGAAATAATGCAAAAGAAGTACGAAAAAATGCTCTATTCTTCGCCAATTGGATCCCTTTCTCTCGTAGCTGATGACCAATATCTGTATGGAATTTGGGTACAGGACCAGAAGCATTTTGAGAGAGGATTGGGAGATGAAACAATAGAAGAAGTTGTTAGTCATCCCATTTTAGACTCTGTTATTGCTTGCTTAGATGATTACTTTAAAGGCAGGTCTCAGGATTTATCCAACTTACCCTTGGCTCCAATCGGTACGGGTTTTGAAAAGCGGGTTTGGTCCTATTTACAGAGAATTCCTTATGGTCAGACAGTGACCTATGGGCAAATAGCCCAAGATCTGCAAGTGGCGTCTGCTCAAGCAATTGGTGGAGCTGTAGGACGTAATCCTTGGTCCATCCTTGTACCTTGTCACCGTGTGCTGGGAGCAGGCAAGCGTCTGACAGGTTATGCTGCAGGAGTGGAAAAGAAAGCTTGGCTCTTGGAGCATGAAGGCGCAGATTTTAAAGATACAAACAAATATAAGGAGAAACACATGTTAGAATTTATCGAATACCCAAAATGTTCAACTTGTAAAAAAGCAAAACAAGAATTAAACCAACTCGGTGTGGACTACAAAGATGTTCATATCGTCGAAGAAACACCTAGTCAAGAAGTCATTTTAAACTGGCTAGAGACCTCAGGTTTCGAATTGAAGCAATTTTTCAACACCAGTGGTATTAAATACCGTGAATTGGGGTTGAAAGATAAGGTGGGAAGTCTGTCAAATCAAGAAGCAGCCGAGTTGCTAGCAAGCGACGGTATGTTGTTAAAACGACCGATTTTAGTGGAAAATGGAACTGTTAAGCAAATCGGTTATCGAAAAGTTTACGAAGAACTGGGACTGAAATAGTTTTTACTTATCTCTTTGATAGATAAAATATATAACCTCCCTGTTTCAAAGTATGATAAACTAGTAGGTAGACAAAGTCTGTATCTGACCGTAGCAAATAATTTCATTGACGGCAGAAGTATGGTAGAATGAATCATTATCAGGAGAGGATGTTTTTATGAATGTTACAACGATTTTAGCATCAGATTGGTACCAAAACTTGATGCAATTGATTCCGGATGGTAAGCTGTTTAGCCTACGTTCGGTCTTTGATGGGATTCCAAGGATTGTTCAACAGCTTCCAACAACGATTATGTTGACAATTGGTGGTGCCCTTTTTGGCTTGGTTTTGGCGCTTCTTTTTGCTATTGTGAAAATCAATCGTGTCAAGATTTTATATCCCTTGCAGGCCTTCTTTGTTAGTTTCCTCAAAGGGACACCGATTTTGGTGCAACTCATGTTGACCTACTACGGAATTCCTTTGGCTTTGAAAGCCCTCAATCAGCAATGGGGAACTGGTCTCAATATCAATGCGATTCCAGCCGCTGCTTTTGCGATTGTTGCCTTTGCTTTTAATGAAGCAGCTTATGCCAGTGAAACCATTCGTGCAGCCATTCTCTCAGTTAATCCTGGTGAGATTGAGGCGGCACGCAGCTTGGGTATGACGCGAGCACAAGTTTATCGACGAGTGATTATTCCAAATGCGGCCGTTGTGGCGACTCCAACCTTGATTAATTCCCTAATCGGCTTGACCAAGGGAACTTCCCTAGCCTTTAGTGCGGGTGTTGTGGAAGTCTTTGCCCAAGCTCAGATTTTGGGTGGAGCTGATTACCGCTATTTTGAACGCTTTATCTCCGTTGCCCTTGTTTATTGGGTAGTCAATATTGGAATTGAAAGCCTCGGTCGTTTTATCGAGAGAAAAATGGCTATTTCCGCACCTGATACAGTGCAAACAGATGTGAAAGGAGACCTTCGTTAATGATTAAGATTTCGAATTTAAGTAAATCGTTTTCAGGACAGACTGTCTTGGATCATCTGGACTTGGATATCCAAAAAGGAGAAGTCGTAGCCTTGATTGGTTCTTCAGGAGCTGGAAAATCAACCTTCCTTCGCAGTCTTAATTATCTTGAAACTCCTGACAGTGGATCAATTCAGATTGATGATTTCTCAGTTGATTTTTCTAAAATCACTCAAGAAGAAATCCTTGCCCTACGCCGCAAGCTGTCAATGGTTTTCCAACAATTTAATTTGTTTGAACGCCGCACAGCACTTGATAATGTGAAAGAAGGCTTGGTTGTTGTTAAAAAATTATCTGACCAAGAAGCAACCAAGATTGCCAAGGAAGAGTTGGCTAAGGTTGGGCTTTCTGACCGTGAGAATCATTACCCTCGTCATTTATCAGGTGGTCAGAAGCAACGGGTTGCCCTAGCGCGTGCTCTTGCCATGAAACCAGATGTCTTGCTCTTAGATGAACCAACTTCAGCTCTTGACCCAGAATTGGTCGGTGAAGTAGAAAAATCTATTGCAGATGCTGCTAAGTCAGGTCAAACCATGATTTTGGTTAGTCATGATATGTCCTTTGTAGCCCAAGTGGCTGATAAGATTCTCTTCCTAGATAAGGGGAAAATCATTGAGTCTGGAACACCGGATGAGATTATCCACAATCCTAAAGAAGAGCGGACAAAAGAATTCTTCGCTAGTTACAAACGGACTTATATTTGATATAATAGATAAAGAAAAACTCAGTTAGCTGGACTAGCTGAGTTTACTCTTTAAAAAAGATAGAAATGAGAGAAATCATGCTACTGCAACTATTTTCTTTATATTTCGAGAGTTTGATCTTGACCACCATCCTTGTCCTGATTTTTTTAGGAATTTGGATTGGACTAAGAGCCATGTCGGGAGTTGATAAGACAGTAAAGGCTCGCCAAGCCCATCTCTATGATATGATTATGATTGGAGTTTTGGTTGTTCCAGTATTATCCTTTGCGGTTATGAGTTTAATTCTTGTTTTCAAAGCATAATCCTTGCTTGATTGACAAGAAAGAGTTAGAATAAAGATAGTTACAACAAGAAAGAAGGAAACTATATGTACGATACTATTATTATCGGTGCTGGACCTGCAGGGATGACTGCGGCCTTATACGCTGCTCGAAGCAATTTGAAAGTAGCCTTGATTGAAGGTGGTCTGCCAGGTGGTCAGATGAATAATACATCTGATATTGAAAATTATCCAGGGTACGCTAATATCAGTGGCCCAGAATTGGCTGAAAAGATGTTTGAACCACTTGAAAATCTTGGTGTTGAACACATTTATGGTTATGTTGAAAATGTAGAAGACCATGGTGATTTTAAGAAAGTGATTACTGATGACCAAACATATGAAACACGTACAGTTATCGTAGCAACTGGTTCTAAACATCGTCCTTTGGGAGTGCCTGGAGAAGAAGAACTGAACAGTCGTGGTGTTTCTTACTGTGCTGTGTGTGATGGTGCTTTCTTCCGTGACCAAGATTTGTTGGTAGTCGGTGGTGGAGATTCAGCTGTTGAAGAAGCTCTCTTCTTGACTCGTTTTGCTAAGACTGTTACCATCGTTCACCGTCGTGATCAACTTCGTGCCCAAAAGGTTTTACAAGACCGCGCTTTTGCGAATGAGAAAATCAGTTTTATCTGGGATTCTGTAGTTAAGGAAATCAAAGGTGAAAATCGAGTAGAATCTGTCGTATTTGAAAATGTGAAAACAGGTCAAGTGACAGAACAAGCCTTCGGTGGTGTCTTTATCTATGTTGGATTGGACCCTCTTAGCGATTTTGTTAAAGAATTGAATATTCAAGATCAGGCAGGCTGGATTGTGACAGATAGCCACATGAAGACTGCAGTTGACGGTATCTTTGCAGTTGGAGATGTTCGCTTGAAAGACCTTCGTCAAGTGACAACAGCAGTTGGAGATGGGGCTATCGCTGGTCAAGAAGCCTACAAGTTTATCACCGAACATAGTTAATCATAAAAACGCATAGCATCAGAGTTACAAAAAATTTGACACTATGCGTTTTATTGTGGGAAAATTAATCTCATTTTCTACTGAAATTGAGTTTTGCCAGCCTCTTATATTTTTAGAAAAATCCTTTAATCTTTCCAACGAGGCCATCTAGACCTTCAGAACCAGAAATCAACTGCTGAGCTTGAGAGAAGTATTCTCCAAGCTGTTCTTGATTTTCTGTAACAAATGTTTTTGCAGCTTCGAAATCTTTTGTTTCGATTAACTCTTTTACTTGATTAAACAAATCTAATGGGTTCATCTTATTTCTCCTTTTCTTTACTTAACTATTTAATCATCTTTATGATAAAAAATCAACTGTTGCTGCTTTTGGCTAGGACCTGTTTTTATCTACAAGTTCTCATAACTAAGATTCTAACTACCAAAACAAGGTGGACATAAAAATAAAAATGTTCGGGTTTTTCTAGTGTATCCATGAAATAAAAAAGGATACATGTTATAATAAAAGTAGCTCTTTAATGGAGGTGTTTGAGTGGAAAATCTGAAGAAAATGGCAGGTATCAAGGCTGCTGAGTTTGTCAAGGATGGGATGGTTGTCGGACTGGGAACGGGTTCTACTGCCTATTATTTTGTCGAAGAAATTGGTCGCCGGATTAAGGAAGAAGGGTTACAGATTACAGCTGTAACGACTTCAAGTGTGACTAGTAAACAAGCTAGAGGTCTTAATATCCCGCTCAAGTCTATTGACCAAGTAGATGTTGTCGATGTGACGGTTGATGGAGCAGATGAGGTGGATAGCCAGTTTAACGGAATCAAAGGCGGTGGTGGTGCCCTTCTGATGGAGAAGGTTGTAGCAACGCCCTCAAAAGAATATATTTGGGTGGTTGATGAAAGCAAGCTGGTCGACAAACTAGGTGCTTTTAAATTGCCAGTAGAAGTGGTTCAGTATGGCGCAGAACAGGTCTTTCGTCGTTTTGAGCGAGCAGGCTACAAACCAAGTTTCCGTGAAAAAGACGGTCAACGTTTTGTGACCGATATGCAGAACTTTATCATTGACCTTGCCTTGGATGTCATTGAAGATCCAATTGCCTTCGGGCAAGAATTGGACCATGTCGTTGGCGTAGTGGAGCACGGCTTATTCAATCAAATGGTGGATAAGGTCATCGTTGCTGGACGAGACGGGGTTCAGATTTTAACTTCAACAAAAGCAAGATAACTAAAATAATAAGGAGATACACTATGTCAAAATTTAATCGTATTCACTTGGTGGTACTAGATTCTGTAGGAATCGGTGCTGCACCAGATGCCAATAACTTTGTCAATGCAGGGGTTCCAGATGGAGCTTCTGACACATTAGGACACATTTCAAAAGCAGTTGGTTTGAATGTCCCAAACATGGCTAAAATTGGTCTTGGAAATATTCCTCGAGAAACTCCTCTTAAGACTGTTTCAGCTGAAAGCAATCCAACAGGATATGCAACAAAATTGGAAGAAGTATCTCTTGGTAAGGATACCATGACTGGACACTGGGAAATCATGGGCCTTAACATTACAGAACCTTTCGATACTTTCTGGAATGGATTCCCAGAAGAAATCTTGACAAAAATTGAAGAATTCTCAGGACGCAAGGTCATTCGTGAAGCTAACAAACCTTACTCAGGTACAGCCGTTATCGATGACTTTGGACCACGCCAGATGGAAACTGGGGAGTTGATTATCTATACTTCAGCTGACCCTGTTTTGCAAATTGCTGCCCACGAAGACATCATTCCTCTGGATGAATTGTATCGTATCTGTGAATACGCTCGTTCGATTACCCTTGAGCGCCCAGCCCTTCTAGGTCGCATCATTGCTCGTCCTTATGTAGGTGAACCAGGTAACTTCACTCGTACAGCAAATCGTCGTGACTTGGCCGTATCTCCATTTGCACCAACTGTTTTGGATAAACTCAATGAAGCTGGTATCGATACTTATGCTGTTGGTAAAATCAATGATATCTTTAACGGTGCGGGTATCAACCATGATATGGGACACAATAAGTCAAATAGCCACGGAATTGATACACTCTTGAAGACCATGGGACTTGCTGAATTTGAAAAAGGATTCTCCTTCACAAACTTAGTTGACTTTGATGCCCTTTATGGACACCGTCGCAATGCTCATGGCTACCGTGATTGCTTGCATGAGTTTGATGAACGCTTGCCTGAAATTATCGCAGCTATGAGAGAGGATGACCTTCTTTTGATTACTGCTGACCATGGAAATGACCCAACCTATGCAGGAACAGACCACACTCGTGAATATATTCCACTTTTAGCTTACAGCCCTAGCTTTAAGGGAAATGGTGTCATTCCAGTTGGACATTTTGCAGATATCTCAGCGACAGTTGCGGATAACTTTGGTGTTGAAACTGCCATGATTGGGGAAAGTTTCTTAGATAAATTGGTATAAGATGACGCGCTATGCTTTACTGGCTAGGGGCATTAATGTCGGTGGGAAGAATAAGGTTGTTATGTCGCAACTTCGTCAAGAATTGACAGAGTTGGGTTTGGAGAAGGTTGAGACCTACATCAACAGTGGCAATATTTTCTTTACTTCGACAGACCCCAAAGCCCGATTGGTTGAAAAGTTAGAGGCTTTCTTTGAAATCCATTATCCATTTATTCAGAGCTTTTCCTTACTGAGTCTTGAGGACTTTGAAGCAGAACTTGAAAATCTGCCTGAATGGTGGGCCAAAGACCTGGCTCGAAAGGATGTCCTCTTTTACACGGAGGGCTTGGATGTTGGTCAAGTCATTGAGAAAGTTGAAAGTTTGGAACTGAAAGATGAAGTGGTTCATGTTGGAATACTTGGGATTTTCTGGGGGAAATTCACTGAGGAATCCTACTATGCAACTGCCTATCATAAGTACTTACTCAAGATGCCTTTTTATCGCAACATCACCATTCGCAACGCAAAAACCTTTGATAAAATCGGTCAAATGCTAAAAAATAATAAAGGAGATGTATAATGACATTTTTAGATAAGATCAAGGAAACAGCTGCTTTCCTGAAAGATAAAGGAATCCAAGCTCCCGAGTTTGGTCTAATCCTTGGATCAGGTCTGGGAGAACTTGCAGAAGAAATCGAAAATCCAGTTGTAGTAGATTATGCAGACATTCCAAACTGGGGTCGCTCTACAGTCGTCGGACACGCTGGGAAATTGGTATATGGAGAACTTGCAGGTCGAAAAGTCTTGGCTCTTCAAGGTCGCTTCCATTTCTACGAAGGAAATCCTCTTGAAGTCGTGACTTTCCCATTACGTGTGATGAAAGTTCTCGGATGTGAAGGTGTCATTGTTACCAATGCAGCTGGTGGTATTGGCTTTGGTCCTGGTACTTTGATGGCTATCTCAGACCATATCAATATGACGGGGCAAAACCCATTGATGGGTGAAAATTTGGATGACTTTGGTCCACGTTTCCCTGATATGTCTAAGGCTTACACACCAGAATACCGTGCTACTGCCCATGAAGTGGCTAAGAAACTTGGTATCAAGCTTGATGAAGGTGTCTATATCGGTGTAACTGGTCCGACTTATGAGACACCAGCAGAGATTCGTGCCTATAAGACATTGGGGGCAGATGCAGTTGGTATGTCTACTGTTCCTGAAGTTATTGTGGCAGCCCACTCAGGTTTGAAAGTTTTGGGAATTTCATGTATTACTAACTTTGCGGCTGGTTTCCAAGAAGAACTTAACCACGAGGAAGTTGTAGAAGTGACTGAGCGTGTTAAAGGCGACTTTAAAGGATTGCTTAAAGCGATTCTTGCTGAGCTATGAGAAAGAAAATGAGTAGGAAAGTATTTCTGTAAGCTGGAAGATAAATGAAACAGTTAATTTCCATATAGAATTATGAAATGAAAAATGAATGAGGTTCCTATACTTTTATAAACCTCTTCAAATTCTTGCTAACAAAGTATAAAAATGAAATCTTGATGCTAAAGGAGATTAGCTGATTGGAGAATATTGTTGGTAAAGAGGGTGAAAATAATAGAAAGATATATGAATAAATGAGAATTGATCAACGAATTATGCGTTTTGGTATAAAAAAATTAAGTATCGGAGTTGTATCTGTTGCAGTTGGATTTGCTTTTTTAGCACCGACAGGAATTTCTGCCAATGAAGGAAGTCCAGTTGTGAAAAATGAAACTCCTCTAGTAGTAAATGTAACGGATAGTCCGACAAAACTAGAAAATACTGATAAAAAACAGGAAACACCTCTTATAGAGGAAGGGGCAGAAGTTATCCAACCAGCTCCAGAAACAAAAGAAGTCCTTAAAAATCAGAAGGAAGAAGAAAAACTAGAATCTCATAAAACAGAGCCTACTCTAGTTCCTGAAGACGTGAATAAAGAGAAAAATGTAAAGGATGAGGCTATAACTTCTCGTCCTGTGACAGCAGAAGATCTTTTGAAAATCTCAAAAGGAGAACTGCACTCAGAAAATGATTTACTTGACAATTCTCTTTATGGTGGAAAAGTCCTTGATTTAGAAGGTGATGATGATCAGGATGGTATCAAAAATAAGGATGAACTTTATGTTTATCATAAAGATGGTAAGGACTATTTGGGATATAATAGCCATCCTTTACTAGCAGATAGTGATGGAGATGGACTAGAAGACGGGGAAGATGATAACAAGAAACAATGGTATGTCACAGATCGTGATTCCCTCCTTTTTATGGAGTTGGCTTATCGTAATGATGATTACATTGACAAAATTCTAGATCATAAAAATCCTTTTCCAAGTCTTTATCTTGATCGTCAAGAATATAAAATGATGCATAATGAACTGGCACCATTTTGGAAGATGAAAAAGGCTTATCATACAGCAAGTGGCTTGGATGCTTTCTTATTTGAGACCAAGAGCGATCTCCCTTATCTCAAAGATGGAACGGTGCATATGTTGGCTATACGTGGAACAAGACTGAATGATGCAAAAGATTTAAGTACAGATTTTGTTTTGTTTGGAGGAAATAAACCTGCACAAGCGGATGATATCCGTAATGTTGTAAAAGAACTGGCGCAGGATTCCAGCATTACAAATCTGTATATGACAGGTCATTCGCTAGGAGGCTACTTAGCTCAAATAGCAGCAGTTGAAGCTTATCAGAAATATCCTACTTTTTATAATAATGTTTTGAAAAAAGTTACGACATTTAGCGCTCCTAAAGTAATTACTTCTCGAACTATTTGGAATGCAAAAAATGGTTTCTGGGATGTAGGTTTAGAAAGTCGTAAGTTAGCTCTATCTGGTAAAATAAAACATTATGTGGTCGATAATGATAATGTTGTGACATCTTTGATTCGTAATGATAACGATATTGTAACTTTTACAGGTAACTCTAGTTTCAAGCACCGTTCGCGTGGTTATTTTGAAAGTAGAATGAATGCTATCCCGAATTTTAATATTGGAAAACGTGATACGCTTGATAAACATGGTTATCGTGATCCGAAATTGGATAAAGTTTATTTCTTTAAGAAACAACAAGTCCCTCTGTCATCTAGTCAACCAAGCGCTGAACCTCTTGAAAATATAGCTCTAGGGAAACGAGTAACTCAAAGTTCGACAGCTTTTGGAGGAGATGCTAGAAGAGCAGTTGATGGGAAATTAGATGGAAATTACGGACATAATTCTGTCACTCATACAGATTTTCAATCAAAACCTTGGTGGCAAGTCGATTTAGATAAGGAAGAAACGATTCGCCAGATTAATATTTACAATCGAACAGATGCTGCTCAAGATAGACTGACTAATTTTAATGTGATTCTTTTGGATAGTTCTGGAAAAGAAATTGAAAGAAAGCGCATTGCATACTTGCGAGATAGTTCCGCTCAGATTTCAATTGATTATAAGAAAGCTCGTTTTGTACGCATCGAGTTAGATGGATATAACGCTCTCAGTCTTGCAGAAGTCCAAGTATATCGTGCTGAGAATATCTCTTGGAAAAAACAAGCTAAGCAAAGTTCTACTGATTTTGGAGGAGATGCTAGTCGTGCCTTGGATGGCAATACCAATAGTAGTTATAGCCAGCAATCAATTACCCATACAAAATTTGAAAATCAGCCTTGGTGGGAAGTTGATTTAGGTCGTACAGAACAGGTAGGACTTGTTCGCCTTCATAACCGTGGGGATGGAGAACTTTCTAAACGTCTGTCAGACTTTGATGTGATTTTATATGATGAAAAAGGGACAGAAGTTGCTAGACAATATGTTTCTCGTTTAGAAGGAAGCAGTTTAGATCTCCAGTTGAATGGTAAACTAGGTCGCCGTGTTCGCATTCAATTGCGTCAAAAAAATCAAGCTCTCAGCCTTGCAGAAGTAGAAGTTTTTCGATTTGTAGCTAAAAATAATGTAACTACTCAAGCTTCTAAGCCTGTACAACTGTTAAACTACACTCCTGTAAAAGATAAAACCCTAACTATTCAACATAGTGGTGCTTATATTGCACGTTATTCAATATCGTGGGAAGAAGTTACAGTAGATAAAAATGGGCAATCAGTTGTCCGAAGTCGTTCTTGGGAAGGGAATGGGCGCAATCAGACCGCAGGTTCTATCCTCAATCTCCCAATTAAGTCTAATATGCGTAATCTTCGAATTAAGATTGAGAAAAGAACAGGTCTTATCTGGAATAGATGGCAAACAATCTATGATAACAGACCTCTCCTGGCACAACCGCATCGAAAAATTACTCACTGGGGAACAACATTGAATTCTAAGGTGAGTGACGATGATGTCTTGTAATCTGACGATACAATGACAGTTCGTTTGTCTAGTTTATAAGAAAGCACTAGCTGATCTTGAACAGAACTCAGCTAGTTCTCTGTGAGAGAACAAAAATTAAACAGAAAGGTAGCGTGAGGTGTTCTAATTTGAATACGAGCGGAAAACTTTTCTAAAAAATCAGAAATGAAGGGTAGTTCGGGTTTGGATTGAACCCTGGCTGTTCTCTTCTATATAATCATAATCAAAATTTAAAAAGAAAGGAATTGAACCCACCCTAAGAGCAGTGGGAAAAAGATAGTTGGTCTAGCGAGCATCGCTCATTGCGCCCAACTCCTATTTTCCCTTCGCTTTTTGACGGGTTTGGTATCTTTCTGATTATAAATTTTAGAATAAAGAAAGGATGGGTTAACTGTATTCATTGAACTGAATACGAGCGGAGAACTGTGTAAAAAAGATAAATTGTCTAGCATCTACGATGCGTCGTCAGTTTCCTATTTTTACTTTGTTCTCTGTCGCTATCCTAAATATACAAAAAAAGAAAGGCAGAGCGCGTGTTCTAATTTGAACACGAGCGGAAAACTCGGAAAATAGATAATCTGACTGAGAAATCAGGATTTCTCGTCAGATTACTAATTTTCAGTCGTTTTCTTCTCGCTCTTTGTATCATAAATTATGTCTATCCATATTGCTGCTCAGCAGGGTGAAATTGCTGATAAAATTCTTCTTCCTGGGGATCCTCTTCGTGCGAAATTTATCGCTGAGAATTTCCTTGAAGATGCTGTTTGCTTTAACGAAGTTCGTAACATGTTTGGTTACACAGGTACTTACAAAGGTCACCGTATATCAGTCATGGGAACTGGGATGGGAATGCCATCTATCTCGATTTATGCGCGTGAGTTGATTGTTGACTATGGTGTGAAAAAATTGATCCGTGTGGGAACTGCGGGTTCTTTGAATGAAGATGTCCACGTCCGTGAATTGGTTTTGGCGCAGGCAGCTGCAACTAACTCAAACATCGTCCGTAATGACTGGCCACAGTACGATTTTCCACAAATCGCTAGCTTTGACTTGCTTGATAAGGCCTACCATATCGCTAAAGAACTCGGTATGACAACCCACGTTGGGAACGTTTTATCATCTGATGTCTTTTACTCAAACTACTTTGAAAAGAACATCGAACTTGGTAAATGGGGAGTCAAGGCTGTGGAAATGGAAGCAGCGGCTCTTTACTATCTTGCTGCTCAACACCATGTTGATGCTTTAGCTATTATGACTATTTCAGATAGTTTGGTTAATCCAGATGAAGATACAACTGCAGAAGAACGTCAAAACACCTTCACTGATATGATGAAGGTTGGTTTGGAAACATTGATTGCAGACTAAAGGTAGGCTATATTCAGAATGATTTCTCTTGTTCTCAAAATGATAACTATCAACAATGAATCAATCCTGAAATAGGTAAGAATAAGGAAATTGAAGAAATCCTAATGGTGTCAAAGGACCGAGACTAGTCAGTTTAATATCTAAATCATAATCAAATAAAGTTGGAAGCCAAGTTGACAAGAAGTCAAGACTTTCAACTTTTTAACTTGAAAATTCCTAGGAGTACAAAATGGATAAGATTAAACAATTACAAGGTATTATTGATCAAAGTCAGAGCATTGTCTTTTTCGGTGGTGCAGGGGTTTCTACAGAGTCTAATATTCCAGATTTTCGTAGTTCAGATGGTATATATAGTTTGAAACTAGGTCGCCATTTTACTGCCGAGCAACTGGTTTCACGCACTATGTTTGAGCGCTATCCAGAGGATTTTTTTGATTTCTACAAAAAGTATCTGGTCTATCCTGATGCCAAGCCGAATTTAGCACATGATTATCTAGCGTCGTTGGAAAAAACAGGTAAATTAAAGGCGATTGTGACGCAAAATATCGATAGTCTCCATGAAATGGCAGGATCTCAGAAAGTTTTGAAACTGCATGGTAGTGCAGATCGTAATTATTGTTTGGGCTGTCATCGCTTTTATGATTTGACTGCCTTTTTGGAACTTGAAGGTCCAGTTCCCTACTGCTTAGATTGTGGCAAGGTGGTCAAACCTGACGTGACCCTTTATGAGGAAGCGCTAGATATGGATGTATTTAGTCGCGCAGCTCGAGCCATTCAGCAAGCAGATTTGTTGATCATTGGTGGAACTTCCTTAGTTGTTTACCCTGCAGCTAGCCTAATCAATTATTTTTCAGGGTCAAATCTTGTCGTTATCAACAAGTCCAGCACTCCTCAAGACAGCCAAGCTGATTTAGTTATCGAAGGTAAGATTGGAGAAGTTTTTTCTAAATTGAGACAATAAAAAACTGAAGGAAGTAGGACTATACTTCCTTCAGTTTTTTTGTATCACGAACTCAGAAACTATGAACAAGATTCTCTTCATTTCTAGGGGAATTTTATTGTTGATTTATAAATTGCTCGAGTTATTTTTAATTGTTGAATAAAAGGAAAAAAGGAAGACTTTCTGGATGAAAAACTTCCTTTTTTAGTCAATCAGTGCATGCTGATTTTAATGCAATGCTACTATATTGTTTACTTTTTTAAAGATCGCAAAAAACAATCAATCTCTGCTTGAGAATGGAGAATATGCATCTTTTCTGGGTAAGTATTGTTTAAGTATTGGTATCTATCCTTAGCATTTTTTGTTCGACCATCCCAGAGAATCCAACGAATAAATTCCCAGTTGAATTGCTCGGGGCATCCCTTAGCCATACTTTCTCTCACTTTTCCTCTGTATTTTAAATAGCGCTTAAAGGCTCTTAGCAAACAATTCCAAGCAGAGAAGTTTAAAAAGATGATCTGGTCAGCTTCGTCCATTCTTTCCTCATAGAAACACCAAGAATAATTTCCATCGATAACCCAAGATTCATTCTTTGTAAGAAAGTTTTTCATCTCGGTCAACATCCATTCGCGGTCACTGTCTTGCCAACCAGGTTGAAATTGGAGTGTATCCATGTGAAGTTTTGGGATGGAGTAGTAGAGAGATAACTTTTCAGCTAGCGTTGACTTACCAGCACCAGAATATCCGATAATTGCGATTTTCATTTTCTACCCTTTCCTATTTGGAGACAAAAAAACAGCCTCTATGGACTGTTTCTTATTTAGCAAGTTTAGCTGAAAGACGAGCTTTATCGCGGCTTGCTTTGTTTTTGTGAATCAAACCTTTAGTTTCTGCTTTATCGATAGCTGAGCTAGCAGCACGGAAAAGTTCTTCAGATGGGTTTGCTTCGAAAGCTTTGATAGCAGTACGCATAGCTGATTTTTGAGCTGAGTTCTTTTCGTTTTGTTTAACGTTCAATTCAGCGCGTTTGATAGCTGATTTAATGTTTGCCAATGTTCTTACCTCCATATTTACTAACTATACCATTATATCTGAAAACTTACGTTTTGACAAGGGAAAATTACTTTTTTAAGTAAATTTCATCGATTTCATGGTTCTTTGTTTTATGAAGAATCACTTCCGCACGGTTTCTGGTTGGTTCAATGTAATTTTGTAGATTTGTGAGATTGATACTGGTCCAGACTTGATGGGCAAAGGACTCCACTTCCCCGATTGGCATTTGAGTAAAACGATAATAGTAGCTTTCGGGGTCGTTTTGGGCTAGACTCAGCATTTTCAAGAAACGGTCTAGATACCAACTCTCGATGTCATCGACTGCCGCATCAACATAGATGGAAAAGTCAAAGAAGTCAGTAATGTAGAGACGCTCGTTTTGTGGATTTTGAAAGACATTGATCCCCTCGACAATCACAAAGTCAGCAGCTTTGACACTTTGCTTTTCCTCAGGTACGATGTCGTAGACTTCATGAGAATAGACAGGAATATCTACATCTTGTCCATTTTTAATTCGGTTCAAGAAGTTAAGAAGAGCTTCCATATCATAGCTTTCAGGAAATCCCTTGCGATTTAAAATCCCTTGTTCAATCAAGGTCTGGTTGGGATAGAGAAAACCATCAGTTGTTACCAATTCAACCGTAGCATCTGTAAGGGTACGGGACAGTAGGATTTGAAGTAGGCGACTGGTTGTGGATTTTCCAACGGCAACACTACCAGAAACACCAATGATAAAAGGTTGGGATTTACTTTCACGTTGAAGGAAAATTCCTTTTGAAAAGGCCAAATCATCCTTGGTACGCTTGTAAATCTGGATGAGATGAGCTAGGGGGAGATAGACATCGGTAACATCCTGCAAGCTAATCTGGTCATTAAAACTTTTGATAGATTCTAATTCCTCTTCAGTCAAAGGAGGTGTTGTCTTTCGATGTAAAGATTGCCAAGTCTGGCGGCTGATTTTTTCAAAATGTAAAAATTCGTTGGTCATTTGTTTTCCCCTAGATATTTTGTCTATCATACCATAAAAAGCTAAAAAAATAAAGCGGTTTCTTGATGATAGTAAGCCAATATCGTATAATAGAGGTAGATAGAGGTTGACCAATTTATTGATGAAGTAGGAGCTACTTTCTCCTGACTTATAAGCTAATAAAGGGGGCTTTGGGATTCACAACTTATAGGAGGTGTGTCATGAAAATCTTAAAACCTTATATATTGGAACTCTGTTTTATTTTAAGTTTTGCACTACCTTTTTTAAAAGGAGCGAATGCGGATAATGGTAGACGTTTTGTGGAAATCTATTACGGTTTTACTTTTTTGATGGAACACGCCATTTTAACAGTTGTCTTTATCTGTTCGCTCTTGATTGTTCGGTTGCTAAAAAACCGCTGGGCGAAATGGCTTGCTGCTGGAAGTTATCTATTTTTGATTTTGTGGATTGCTACTGAAGGGTATTTCTTCCGCATGTCGCTAGAAGATTTGATACGACTTTGGACAAGTTTGGAATTCCTGACAAAAACGTATCAGTTGGGCTTTTATCTAAACATCTTATTGGGAATCCTGTTGGTAATGAAGCATTTGAAGGTAAAGAAATAAAAATGTGCCAGACTATAGACTATGAGATATCTAGTCCTACATGATTTGTCATTCATTTCCAATAATTGAAAGAGATTGAAGAAAAGGTTTTACTTACTAGCTTTCTTCAGTCTTTTTCGTTTTATTATCAATTTGTAAACGATTTACAATTTAAGACAAATTATGGTAAAATAGTGTCATGAGTAAAATGTATTATGCAGAAAATCCTGACGCTGCTCACGATATTCATGAGTTGAGAGTGGACTTGTTAGGAGAAAAAATGACCTTTTTGACGGATGCGGGTGTTTTTAGCAAAAAAATGGTTGACTTTGGAAGTCAACTCTTGCTCAAGTGTCTTGAGGTCAACCAAGGAGAAACTGTCCTTGATGTAGGCTGTGGTTACGGGCCTTTGGGTTTGTCCTTGGCTAAGGCTTATGGAGTTCAGGCGACCATGGTCGATATCAATAATCGTGCCTTGGATTTGGCGCGACAAAATGCTGAACGAAATAAAGTAGAAGCGACGATTTTCCAGTCCAATATCTATGAACAAGTTGAAGGGAAATTTGACCATGTCATTTCCAATCCTCCTATCCGTGCAGGCAAGCAAGTGGTTCATGAAATCATTGAGAAAAGTAAAGATTTCTTGGAACCTGGTGGGGATTTGACTATCGTTATTCAGAAAAAACAAGGGGCTCCAAGTGCCAAGTCCAAGATGGAAGATGTGTTTGGCAATTGTGAAATCGTCAAAAAAGATAAGGGATACTATATCCTTAGAAGTGTGAAAGAATGAGAGCAGTTGATTTAATCCAAAAAAAACGAGACGGTCAAGAATTGACTTCGAGTGAAATTGAATGGTTAGTTGAAGGCTATGTGTCAGGAACGGTTCCTGATTATCAGATGTCTGCCTTTGCTATGGCTGTTTATTTCAAAGGAATGACAACACGAGAAATCTCTGATCTAACTATGAATATGGTTCAGACTGGGCAAGAGTTTGATTTATCCGCTATTGATGGGGTTAAGGTTGACAAGCATTCTACGGGTGGTGTTGGTGATAAGGTAACCTTGATTTTGGCTCCCCTTGTTGCTAGTTTTGGTGTGCCTGTGGCAAAAATGAGTGGTCGTGGTCTCGGCCATACGGGCGGTACGATTGATAAATTGGAGTCCATTAAGGGTTATCAAGTAGAACGTAGTCAAGAGGACTTTATTGGACAGGTGCAGGATATTGGAGTATCTGTCATTGGGCAATCAGACCAGCTGGTCAAAGCCGACAAGCTTCTCTATGCCCTTCGTGATGTGACAGCAACTGTCGATACGATTCCTTTGATTGCGAGTTCGGTAATGAGCAAGAAGATCGCAGCAGGGGCGGATGCTATTTTGCTAGACGTGACTGTCGGTGAGGGTGCCTTCATGAAGACGGTTGATGAGGCGCGTGAATTGGCTCAAACCATGGTGGAACTTGGTAAGGCGGTTGGTCGGAAGACGGTAGCTGTGATTACAGATATGAGCCAACCCTTGGGAAGAGCAATTGGAAATCGCCTCGAAATCCTTGAAGCACTGGAGATTTTACAAGGACAAGGCCGGCAGGATATTACCCACTTCATCTGTGAACTGGCTCAAATTATGCTTGGCCTGGCAAATGTAAACAAGACAGTTGAAGAAGTCCACCAACATCTTGAAAATGACCAAGCGCTAGCTAAGTTTGAGGAGATGGTGCAAGCCCAAGGCGGAGATTTGGAAGACCTCTATCGTCCTGTAAATGTAGCCCATGTGGTGGAAATCCCTGCTCAGGAAACAGGTGTCATTTCAGCTCTTCCAGCAATGGAATTTGGCCTCTATGCTATGAGACTTGGTGCTGGCCGTGCAGTCAAGACTGATGATTTGGACTATGAAACAGGAATTGTTTTTGAAAAGAAAGTTGGAGATTCCGTTCAAAAGGGAGAAATTGTTGCAAAAGTATACACAAATGGAAAAATTTCTCCTCAGCTAGTTACAGATTTTCAAAAATATGTTAAAATAAATGATAGGGTGCAAAGTTTACGAGAAATTATAGAAATTATCTCATAAACCGCAGGAGAATCCGAATATGAAATTAAATAAATATATCGATCATACGCTTTTAAAACAAGATGCAACAGAAAATCAAATTGATTGTTTGTTGTCTGAGGCTAGGGAGTATGATTTTGCCAGTGTTTGCGTTAATCCGACCTGGGTTGAACATGCTAAGAAAGGGCTTGAAGACACAGATGTTAAGGTCTGCACAGTAGTAGGTTTCCCCTTGGGAGCAACAACTTCAACTGTGAAAGCTTTTGAAACCAAAGAAGCTATCCAAAATGGTGCAGATGAGATTGATATGGTGATCAATGTTGGAGCTCTCAAATCGGGTAATTTATCCTTGGTTGAGTCGGATATTCGTGCAGTAGTGGAAGCAAGTGGTGACAAGTTAGTGAAAGTCATTATTGAAGCTTGCCTGCTGACAGACCAAGAAAAAGTTTTGGCTTGCCAATTGGCCCAAAAAGCGGGAGCTGACTTTGTCAAAACATCTACTGGTTTTTCAACTGGTGGCGCGACGGTAGCAGATGTTACATTAATGCGTGAAACAGTTGGACCTGAAATGGGAGTCAAGGCTGCTGGTGGAGCTCGTTCTTATGCAGATACTCTTGCCTTTGTTGAAGCAGGGGCGACCCGTATTGGAACATCAGCTGGGGTAGCCATTTTAAAAGGAGAATTGGCAGATGGCGACTACTGAGTTGATTGAACTAGCAATTGAAACCAGCAAGAAAGCCTATGTGCCCTATTCTCATTTTCCAGTCGGAGCTGTTCTAGTGGCAAAGGATGGAAAAATTTATACAGGTGTCAATATCGAGAATGCTAGCTATTCTTTGACAAACTGCGGTGAGAGAACAGCCATTTTTAAGGCTATATCCGAAGGCCAAAGAGAGTTTTCAGAATTGATTGTCTATGGACAAACTGAAAAACCAATTTCACCATGTGGTGCTTGTCGCCAAGTGATGGCTGAATTTTTTGAACAAGATCTAAAAGTGACCTTAGTCGCAAAAGATAAATCGACGGTCGAGATGACGGTCGGGGAATTACTTCCATACTCTTTTACAGACTTAAATTAGTCTGAGTCGCTCTCTGAGTGGCACGGTCCTTGTGGCCAACCAATCCATACTTGCAACATCGTTGCACATCTTATTTAGGAGGTTCAGTAATGAACAAGAAACAATGGCTAGGCCTTGGTCTAGTTGCAGTGGCAGCAGTTGGACTTGCTGCATGTGGTAACCGCTCTTCTCGTAACGCAGCTTCATCTTCTGATGTGAAGACAAAGGCAGCAATCGTCACTGATACTGGTGGTGTTGATGACAAATCATTCAACCAATCAGCTTGGGAAGGTTTGCAAGACTGGGGTAAAGAACATAATCTTTCAAAAGATAAAGGTTTTACTTACTTCCAATCAACAAGTGAAGCTGACTACGCTAATAACTTGCAACAAGCGGCTGGAAGTTACAACCTAATCTTCGGTGTTGGTTTTGCCCTTAATAATGCAGTTAAAGATGCAGCAAAAGAGCACACTGATATCAACTATGTCTTGATTGATGATGTGATTAAAGATCAAAAAAATGTTGCTAGCGTAACTTTCGCTGATAATGAGTCAGGTTACCTTGCAGGTGTAGCTGCAGCAAAAACAACTAAAACAAAACAAGTTGGTTTTGTAGGTGGTATGGAGTCAGAAGTTATCTCTCGTTTTGAAGCAGGATTCAAGGCTGGTGTTGCGTCAGTAGACCCATCTATCAAAGTACAAGTTGACTACGCTGGTTCATTTGGTGATGCTGCGAAAGGTAAAACAATTGCAGCTGCACAATACGCAGCTGGTGCAGATATTGTTTACCAAGTAGCTGGTGGTACAGGTGCAGGTGTCTTTGCAGAAGCAAAATCACTCAACGAGAGCCGTCCTGAAAATGAAAAAGTTTGGGTTATCGGTGTTGACCGTGACCAAGAAGCAGAAGGTAAATACACTTCTAAAGATGGCAAAGAATCAAACTTTGTTCTTGCATCTACTTTGAAACAAGTTGGTACAACTGTAAAAGATATTTCTAACAAGGCAGAAAAAGGTGAATTCCCTGGCGGTCAAGTGATCGTTTACTCATTGAAGGATAAAGGGGTTGACTTGGCAGTAACAAACCTTTCAGAAGAAGGTAAAAAAGCTGTCGAAGATGCTAAAGCTAAAATCCTTGATGGAAGCGTAAAAGTTCCTGAAAAATAATGGATGGAAGTTATTTCTTAGGAAGCGGCCATCGGCCGCTTTTTAAGAGTTGAGACAAAGTCATTTTGTCTCAGTAAAGCTTGCTACTAGAGAAATTAGCAAGTTTTATTGAAATAAAATAAGACTCTGAAAGGAAGAGCACATGGCACACGAAAATGTCATTGAGATGCGTGATATTACCAAGGTGTTTGGTGACTTTGTTGCCAACGACAAAATCAACCTGCACCTACGAAAAGGTGAAATTCATGCACTTTTAGGAGAAAATGGGGCTGGTAAGTCCACACTAATGAACATGTTAGCAGGGCTTCTTGAACCAACCAGTGGTGAAATTGCGGTCAACGGTCAAGTTGTCAACCTCGACTCACCATCTAAAGCAGCTAGCTTGGGAATTGGAATGGTTCACCAGCACTTTATGTTGGTAGAGGCTTTCACGGTGGCTGAAAACATTATTTTAGGTAGTGAATTAACTAAAAATGGTGTGCTAGATATTGCTGGAGCTAGCAAAGAAATCAAAGCTCTTTCTGAACGTTATGGCTTAGCTGTTGACCCTTCTGCCAAGGTAGCAGATATCTCAGTTGGAGCCCAACAACGTGTAGAAATTTTAAAAACCCTTTATCGGGGGGCTGATATCCTTATCTTTGACGAACCAACGGCCGTTTTGACTCCATCAGAAATTGATGAGTTAATGGCTATTATGAAAAATCTTGTCAAAGAAGGGAAATCAATTATCTTGATTACCCACAAGTTGGACGAGATTCGCGCAGTTTCTGACCGCGTTACAGTTATCCGTCGTGGGAAATCAATTGAAACTGTAGAAATCGCAGGAGCTACCAATGCTGATTTAGCAGAAATGATGGTGGGACGTTCTGTTTCCTTTAAAACAGAGAAGCAATCCTCTCAACCAAAAGAAGTGGTCTTGTCTATTAAAGACTTGGTGGTCAATGAAAACCGCGGTGTTCCAGCTGTTAAAAATCTGTCCTTGGATGTTCGTGCTGGAGAGATTGTCGGTATTGCGGGGATTGATGGAAATGGTCAGTCTGAACTGATTCAAGCCATTACAGGTCTTCGCAAGGTTGAATCTGGTAGCATCGAGCTAAAAGGAGATTCAATTGTAGGCTTGCACCCACGTCAGATTACAGAGTTGAGTGTTGGGCACGTTCCAGAAGACCGTCACCGTGATGGTTTGATTTTGGAAATGATGATTTCTGAAAATATTGCCCTTCAAACCTACTACAAAGAACCACATAGTAAAAATGGAATTTTGAACTATTCAAATATCACTTCTTATGCTAAAAAGCTAATGGAAGAGTTTGATGTTCGTGCTGCAAGTGAATTTGTTCCTGCAGCTGCACTCTCAGGAGGAAATCAACAAAAAGCAATTATTGCTCGTGAAATTGATCGTGATCCTGATCTCCTTATCGTCAGCCAGCCAACTCGTGGGTTGGATGTCGGTGCCATTGAATATATCCACAAGCGCTTGATTGAAGAGCGTGATAATGGCAAGGCTGTCCTTGTTGTCAGCTTTGAATTGGATGAGATTTTAAACGTCTCAGACCGTATTGCCGTTATCCACGATGGTAAGATTCAAGGTATTGTATCACCAGAAACAACCAATAAACAAGAACTTGGTGTCTTGATGGCTGGTGGAAACTTGGGAAAGGAGAAGAGTGATGTCTAAAAAATTACAACAAATTTCGGTTCCCTTGATTTCTGTCTTCCTAGGAATTTTACTCGGAGCCATTGTCATGTGGATCTTCGGTTATGATGCTATTTGGGGCTATGAAGAATTGTTCTATACAGCCTTTGGTAGCCTGCGTGGGATTGGTGAAATCTTCCGTGCTATGGGGCCTTTGGTCTTGATTGGTCTTGGTTTTGCTGTTGCCAGTCGTGCAGGTTTCTTTAACGTCGGGCTTCCTGGTCAGGCTTTGGCTGGTTGGATTCTCAGTGGTTGGTTTGCCTTGTCGCATCCAGATATGCCACGTCCCTTGATGATTCTAGCAACTATCGTGATTGCCTTGATTGCTGGAGGGATTGTTGGCGCGATTCCAGGTATTCTTAGAGCCTATCTAGGGACGTCAGAGGTTATCGTAACCATCATGATGAACTACATTGTCTTGTATGTAGGGAATGCCTTTATCCATGCCTTCCCTAAAGACTTCATGCAAAGTACAGATTCGACCATTCGTGTTGGGGCTAATGCAACCTATCAGACACCTTGGTTAGCTGAGTTGACTGGTAACTCGCGGATGAATATTGGTATTTTCTTTGCCATCATTGCCGTTGCAGTCATTTGGTTCATGCTCAAGAAAACAACTCTTGGTTTTGAAATTCGTGCAGTTGGTCTTAATCCACATGCTTCAGAATATGCTGGTATTTCTGCCAAACGAACGATTATCCTATCAATGATTATCTCAGGTGCCTTGGCTGGTCTTGGTGGAGCCGTTGAAGGACTTGGAACCTTCCAGAACGTCTACGTTCAAGGGGCATCATTAGCTGTCGGATTTAACGGGATGGCGGTTAGTCTGCTTGCAGCCAACTCACCAATTGGTATTCTCTTTGCAGCCTTCCTATTTGGTGTTCTCCAAGTTGGAGCCCCTGGTATGAATGCGGCGCAGGTACCGTCTGAGCTTGTCAGCATTGTAACAGCGTCTATTATCTTCTTTGTCAGTGTTCATTACCTTATCGAACGCTTTGTCAAACCGAAAAAACAAGTTAAAGGAGGTAAGTAAAGATGTCTATTACAACCTTGCTCACCCTCTTGGTGTCTTCTATGCTGATTTACTCAGCGCCCCTCATCTTTACAAGTATTGGTGGTGTTTTCTCTGAACGTGGTGGTGTGGTAAACGTCGGTCTTGAAGGAATTATGGTTATGGGTGCCTTTTCTGGAGTCGTCTTTAACCTTGAATTTGCAGAACAATTTGGAGCAGCAACTCCATGGCTATCTTTGCTTGTAGCAGGAGTGGTAGGGGGAATCTTTTCTATCATCCACGCAGCAGCAACAGTTCATTTCCGTGCAGACCATGTTGTCAGCGGTACAGTATTGAACTTGATGGCGCCTGCCTTGGCTGTTTTCTTAGTGAAAGTGCTTTATAATAAAGGACAAACAGATAACCTAAGCCAGACTTTCGGACGCTTTGACTTCCCAGTCTTAGCTAATATCCCAGTGATTGGTGATATCTTCTTCAAATCAACAAGTCTGCTTGGTTATATCGCGATTGCCTTCTCCTTCCTTGCTTGGTTTATCCTCTTCAAGACCCGCTTTGGTCTTCGTCTCCGCTCTGTAGGTGAACATCCTCAAGCAGCGGATACTTTGGGAATCAATGTCTACAAGATGAGATATCTAGGGGTTATCATTTCAGGTTTCCTAGGTGGAATTGGGGGAGCGATTTATGCTCAATCCATCTCAGTTAACTTCTCAGTGACAACTATTGTTGGACCTGGATTTATCGCCCTTGCTGCGATGATTTTTGGAAAATGGAATCCAATCGGAGCCATGCTATCTAGTCTCTTCTTTGGGCTTTCACAAAGTTTGGCTGTTATCGGTTCTCAATTGCCATTCCTACAAGGAGTGCCTGCGGTTTACCTTCAAATCGCACCTTATGTTTTGACCATTCTTGTCTTGGCAGCCTTCTTTGGAAAAGCAGTTGCACCAAAAGCAGATGGTATCAACTATATCAAGTCAAAATAAGCATACAAAAAACGTCAGTTCTGTTCAAACTGGCGTTTTATTTTTTAGGATCTTGATGAGTTAAGTTTAATCCCCAAGGGACAAGATTTTCAGTTTTATTTTGGATGCGTGTGATATTATCCTTATGACGAATGATAATCAAGCTAGCGAGTGCTAGGATAATAGCGATGAAGAGAGGGTCGTAGTTATTCAGGATAAAACCAAAAAGTGGAAAGAGTAGAACTCCGATAACAGCTGCGCTAGATGCTGTGACACTAGACAGTGAAATCATACTGCCTAGATAGAGGGTTCCAAAGAAAACAACCGCAAGGTAGAGACAGAAGATAGGTGCAAATCCGAAAATCACTCCAGCACTGGTTGCGACAGCCTTACCACCTTTAAATCCTGCAAAGATAGGAAAGGTATGTCCAATAACAGCCAAAAGTCCAAAGATGAGAGGTGAAACACCTTGAAGATGAAACATAATCGGAAGTAGCGTTGCTAGAGTCCCTTTGAAAAAGTCAATCACAAAGGTTGCCATCCCTGCTTTCTTTCCTAAGATGCGGAAGGTATTGGTTGTCCCTGTATTACCAGAACCATGTTCTCGCAGATTGATTTGAAAGAATACTTGTCCAATCCAGAGACCAGACGGAATCGAACCCAGCAGATAGGCTAGGATTAATAAAACTATTGTAATCATACTCCTATTATATCATGAAATGGAGAAGAAAGGCAGAGAATCTCTTCTGAAATTGTCACACCGGAGAAAGAAAAATTTTGCAAAATCCTTGGAAAACCTGTAGAATAGTAAAGATGAACGAATAGGAGGTTCCTTGTGTCAAAAAAGGAAATCAATATTAACAATTATAATGATGATGCCATTCAGGTGCTAGAAGGGTTGGATGCGGTCCGTAAACGTCCAGGGATGTATATCGGATCGACCGATGGCGCTGGGCTCCACCACCTAGTCTGGGAAATCGTTGATAATGCAGTCGATGAAGCCTTGTCTGGGTTTGGTGACCGTATTGATGTGACCATCAATAAAGACGGGAGTTTGACTGTGCAAGACCATGGTCGTGGTATGCCGACAGGTATGCACGCTATGGGAATTCCAACAGTTGAGGTTATCTTTACCATTCTCCATGCAGGAGGGAAATTCGGTCAAGGTGGATACAAGACTTCTGGTGGTCTCCACGGGGTTGGTTCTTCCGTTGTTAACGCTCTTTCAAGTTGGCTGGAGGTTGAAATCACCCGTGATGGGGCAATCTATAAGCAACGTTTTGAAAATGGTGGAAAACCTGTCACTACCTTGAAGAAAATCGGTACAGCGCCCAAGTCTAAAACAGGTACCAAAGTTACGTTTATGCCTGATGCGACCATCTTTTCTACGACAGACTTCAAGTACAATACCATTTCAGAACGTCTCAATGAGTCAGCCTTTCTCTTGAAAAATGTGACCTTGTCTTTGACGGACAAGCGTACAGAGGAAGCGATTGAGTTCCACTATGAGAATGGGGTACAGGACTTTGTTTCTTATCTAAACGAAGACAAGGAAACCTTGACACCAGTTCTCTACTTTGAAGGGGAAGATAATGGTTTCCAAGTGGAAGTTGCCCTTCAGTATAATGATGGATTTTCAGATAACATTCTGTCCTTTGTCAATAACGTTCGTACCAAAGACGGTGGAACTCATGAGACAGGACTCAAGTCTGCCATTACCAAAGTCATGAATGACTATGCGCGTAAGACAGGTCTTCTCAAGGAAAAAGATAAAAATCTAGAAGGTTCCGACTATCGTGAGGGATTAGCAGCCGTTCTTTCTATCTTAGTTCCTGAAGAACATTTGCAGTTTGAAGGTCAAACCAAGGATAAACTGGGAAGCCCACTAGCCCGTCCGGTTGTGGATGGAATTGTGGCTGATAAGTTGACCTTCTTCCTTATGGAAAATGGGGAATTGGCTTCTAACCTCATCCGCAAGGCTATCAAGGCGCGTGATGCTCGCGAAGCAGCACGTAAGGCGCGTGATGAGAGCCGAAATGGGAAGAAAAATAAGAAAGATAAGGGCTTGTTGTCGGGTAAATTGACACCTGCTCAGTCTAAGAATCCTGCAAAAAATGAACTCTATCTAGTCGAGGGAGATTCTGCCGGTGGTTCTGCCAAACAAGGCCGTGACCGCAAGTTCCAGGCAATCTTGTCCCTTCGTGGTAAGGTTATCAATACAGCCAAGGCCAAGATGGCGGATATTCTCAAAAATGAGGAAATCAACACTATGATTTATACCATAGGTGCGGGTGTGGGAGCAGACTTCTCTATTGAAGATGCCAACTATGACAAGATCATTATCATGACCGATGCGGATACCGATGGTGCCCATATCCAGACCTTGCTCTTGACATTTTTCTACCGCTACATGCGTCCTTTAGTCGAGGCAGGTCATGTTTATATCGCCCTTCCGCCTCTTTACAAGATGTCAAAAGGAAAAGGCAAGAAAGAAGAAGTGGCCTATGCTTGGACGGACGGTGAGTTAGAAGAGCTTCGTAAACAGTTCGGTAAAGGCGCTACTCTCCAACGCTACAAAGGTCTTGGTGAGATGAATGCGGACCAGCTCTGGGAAACAACCATGAATCCAGAAACTCGTACCCTCATACGTGTCACCATCGAAGACCTAGCCCGCGCCGAACGTCGCGTCAATGTCCTCATGGGTGATAAGGTTGAACCACGCCGTAAGTGGATTGAGGACAATGTCAAATTTACGCTGGAAGAAGCAACAGTGTTTTGAAGATTGTAAAATTAATATATAAAATCAAATGGAGAAATAAGAATGTCTAACAATATTAACGAAGAACAAGTGAAAGAAGCTCTTGAAAGTGGTTATAGAAAATCTGAGGCTTTATTAAATAATAAAGATGAATTAGATGATTTTTTATATCGATTGGAGCAAAAAATAAAAGAAATGCCATTAGTAGGAGAAGAATTTTCTGTCATCCCGATTATGATTTCGTTGATTAAACATTATGTGGAAGGGAAATACACTACAGTTCCTTATGGAACGATTTTGGCAATTATGAGTGCACTTATTTATGTTTTGTCTCCAGTAGATATTATTCCTGATTTTATTCCGTTTGTAGGACATTTAGATGATGTGGCAGTAATTGGACTTTGTTTATCAATGGTGAAAACAGATATCGAGGCTTATGATGAATGGCGACAGTCTTAAGAAGTGATTTAGAAAACAGTTTGTTTACCAAAATAAAATTGTTCTGTATCAGAGTAAAGACATATAGGTTATCAACATGAGAACTGAAACAGAAATGCTCGATGTGATTTTACAAACAGCCAAAACTTTACAAGTCAAAGCTGTCGCTATGTCTGGTTCACGGACTTGCCTAAATGTCCCAAAAGATGAATTTCAAGACTACGATGTGGTCTATATTGTGGATGATTTGGATAATCTGACGAGTGACCTTTCTTGGTTGACCTATTTCGGGGGACGCATTATCGAGCAAGAAGTTAGTCTTGGTAATCGTCGTCTCTATCTCATGCTCTTTGAAGATGGCAATCGTATCGATTTGACCCTCTGCCCTAAAGAACACATTCAAGAATGGGTGGATAGTGAAGCAGGATTCACTGTTTTAGAAGATGAGAAGGGCTTGTTTGAGTCATATTCTCCCAGTCCAAAGCGTTTCTGGATACATCCAGCTACTGAGACAGATTTTAAAAATTCCTGCAATGAATTTTGGTGGGTGTCAGCCTACGTGGTCAAAGGAATCTGTCGCCATCAAGTCATCTATGCGACGGATCATCTCTACGGCATTTGTCAACAAGAACTCCTAAAGGTCTTGGCTTGGCAAGTTGCAGCTGATGAGGGAAAAGTAGACGTCGGCAAGAATTATAAGTATCTTTTTAACTATTTACCTAATACGAAAGAGAAAGAATTCTCAAGTCTAGTTGATTTCTCCAGTTTAGACAAAATCACTCAGTCTTTGTTTGCTACGATGGAACTTTTCCACCAAGAGGCTCAATTCCTTGCTAAAAAGATGGGGTTTGACTACGATAAAGAAGTGGCTGAGAAGATGATTGAGTATGCTGAGGAAAGAGTGAAGAAGTTTGGGAATAGCTAGAAAATGAAAAAGCGAGAGGAGAAGACTCATGATTGAAAAAGTGGAACGCCTTATTACAGAAATTAATCGTATTCATCTAGAATATTCTAAAGATTATTTTGAAACGGGTAAGGTGGAAAAAATCAATCTCAAGCATACCTTTTCAAAAGTTCCGACTAAAGCGATTTTGGCCTACCGTCTGAATTTACATGAGTCAATTAATGACTATCTGATGAAAGCGGATGTCCAAGATATTGCCTATGTTTATCGTGTCAAAACTTCTGAGTCTATTTTAGATAAAATTACACGTTTTTCCGAGCGTCAAGAGGGCTATCCTGTGAATTCTATTCTTAATGATATTTTTGGTGCTCGTATGATTTTAAGTTCCAAAGAGATTGCTCAAGTCATGGAGAAATTAGATGATTGGCAAGAGATGTACGGACTAAAAAACTGGTATTTACGTGATAAAGATGGCTATGTCGGTATTCATATCTATTTTAAAAATAAAAGTAATTTTTACTACCCATGGGAACTTCAACTTTGGGATAAGAAAGATGTAGATAGCAATATAGCCAGTCATATCAAGTATAAACGAGGATTTGTGGAGTAGACATTTCAAGTGGAAATGACGATACAGGAATTGGATAAAACTCACTTACTCTATATTTTTTCTTTTTCCATAATATTTACTCTCCATTTTTCGAAAGGAGTTGAACACGCCCTAAATGCTGTGTGAAATTCCTTAATACTAACCGAATCAATAAATTTTAAACACTTTAAACTATAGAAAGGGTCGTTTGGTTACTTATTGTAACTAAACACGGGACTAAGACTTAAGAAAAAGGATAAATCGCCTTGGGGTCATCGAACCCCGCATCAATTTCCTATTTTTCTACAGAAATTTTCGGCAAGCCGAATCGTCCCTTTGTATCTTATGTCTAACATTCAAAACATGTCCCTAGAGGACATCATGGGAGAGCGCTTTGGTCGCTACTCCAAGTACATTATTCAAGATCGGGCTTTGCCAGATATTCGTGATGGCTTGAAGCCGGTTCAGCGCCGTATCCTTTATTCGATGAATAAGGATGGCAATACTTTTGACAAGAGCTACCGTAAGTCGGCCAAGTCAGTCGGGAACATCATGGGGAATTTCCACCCACACGGTGACAGCTCCATCTATGATGCCATGGTTCGTATGTCTCAGGATTGGAAAAACCGTGAGATTTTGGTCGAAATGCACGGTAATAACGGTTCCATGGACGGGGATCCGCCTGCGGCCATGCGTTATACTGAGGCACGTTTGTCTGAGATTGCAGGCTACCTTCTTCAGGATATCGAGAAAAAGACAGTTCCCTTTGCTTGGAACTTTGACGATACTGAGAAAGAACCAACTGTCTTACCAGCAGCCTTTCCAAACCTCTTAGTCAATGGATCTACTGGTATTTCAGCCGGTTATGCCACAGACATTCCTCCCCATAATTTAGCTGAGGTCATTGATGCTGCGGTTTACATGATTGACCATCCAACTGCCAAAGTTGACAAACTTATGGAATTTTTGCCTGGGCCAGACTTCCCTACAGGGGCGATTATCCAGGGACGTGACGAAATCAAGAAGGCCTATGAAACTGGGAAAGGGCGCGTAGTTGTTCGTTCTAAGACTGAAATTGAAAAGCTAAAAGGTGGTAAGGAACAAATCGTTATCACTGAGATTCCTTATGAAATCAATAAAGCCAATCTAGTCAAGAAAATCGATGATGTCCGTGTCAATAACAAGGTGGCAGGCATTGCTGAGGTTCGTGATGAGTCTGACCGTGACGGTCTTCGTATTGCTATCGAACTCAAGAAAGATGCTAACACCGAGCTCGTTCTTAACTATCTCTTCAAATACACTGACCTGCAAATTAACTACAATTTTAACATGGTGGCGATTGACAATTTCACACCTCGTCAGGTTGGGATTGTCCCAATCTTATCTAGCTACATCGCCCACCGTCGTGAAGTGATTTTGGCCCGTTCCCGCTTTGACAAGGAAAAGGCTGAGAAGCGTCTCCATATCGTCGAAGGTTTGATTCGCGTGATTTCAATTTTGGACGAAGTTATTGCCCTTATCCGCGCTTCTGAGAATAAAGCTGACGCCAAGGAAAATCTCAAGATTAGCTATGATTTTACAGAAGAGCAGGCTGAGGCCATCGTTACCTTGCAGCTTTACCGTTTGACCAATACAGACGTGGTTGTTTTGCAGGAGGAAGAAGCAGAACTTCGTGAGAAGATTGCCATGCTTGCGGCGATTATCGGTGATGAACGAACTATGTACAATCTTATGAAGAAAGAGCTTCGTGAGGTCAAGAAGAAATTTGCGACTCCACGTTTGAGTACTTTGGAAGATACTGCAAAAGTAATCGAGATTGATACAGCTAGTTTGATTGCTGAGGAAGATACCTACGTCAGCGTGACCAAGGCAGGTTACATCAAGCGTACCAGTCCACGTTCCTTTGCGGCTTCAACGCTGGAAGAAATTGGCAAACGTGATGACGATCGTTTGATTTTTGTTCAAGCTGCCAAGACAACCCAGCACCTCTTGATGTTCACAAGTCTTGGAAATGTCATTTATCGACCAATTCATGAATTAGCCGATATTCGTTGGAAGGATATCGGTGAGCATCTAAGTCAGACCATTACAAATTTTGAAACTAACGAAGAAGTCCTTTATGTGGAAGTCGTGGATCAGTTTGATGATGCGATAACCTACTTTGCAGCCACTCGTCTCGGTCAAATCAAGCGTGTAGAACGAAAAGAATTCACTCCATGGCGAACATATAAGTCTAAGTCGGTTAAGTATGCTAAGCTCAAAGACGAGACAGACCAGGTTGTAGCAGTAGCTCCGATTAAACTGGATGATGTTCTCTTGATTAGTCGAAACGGATATGCCCTTCGTTTCAATATCGAAGAGGTTCCAGTTGTTGGTGCCAAGGCGGCAGGTGTCAAGGCTATGAACTTGAAAGAAGATGATGTCCTCCAATCTGCCTTTATCTGTAACACCTCATCTTTCTACCTCTTGACTCAGCGTGGAAGTTTGAAACGTGTTTCCATCGAGGAAATTCCAGCAACCAGCCGTGCCAAACGAGGATTACAAGTTTTACGTGAGTTAAAAAACAAACCACATCGAGTTTTCTTGGCAGGTGCAGTTGTAGAGCAAGGATTCGTTAGTGACCTCTTCAGTACAGAAGTGGATGGGAATGACCAAACTCTGCTTGTCCAATCTAACAAAGGAACAATCTATGAAAGCCGATTACAAGACTTGAATTTGTCAGAACGAACTAGCAACGGTAGCTTCATCTCTGACACGATTTCTGATGAAGAAGTTTTTGATGCCTATCTTCAGGAAGTTTATACAGAACTAGAATCTAACTAATAGTAAAAACAATGAAAAAGTTTTCGTTCAGGAATCTTCATGGAGATAGATTTTACAAGTTATATATGATTATATATACAGATGTAAGATGCTGTATAGAACACAATTTTCGGAGAAAATGAAGTAAATGTTTCCATGACAAAACGCATATTATTAAGTTTATGAAACACTTGATAATATGCGTTTATTTTTGATTTTTGAGACTTTCATATATAGAGATCTTTTTCGATAAAAATGAATATGTTAATATACAAAAAATATTCGAATGAAAGTAATAAAAATTAATTTTTTCAAGGAAAAGGATTGCAGAGGATTTGTTTTTTTGTTATAATATTATTGTTTCAAGAGAACGCGTTCAAGAAATAGTTCGTTTAAATATAAAAGGAGTTTTGTATGTCTCAAAACAAACAAGATAAAGGATTTCGTTTTTCTATTCGTAAACGTAGTGTTGGAGTATGTGGTGTTGCCATTGCAACATTTTTGCTAGGTTCTGGGCTAATTTTTCAAACGAATGTAGTAAAAGCAACAGAGCCAAGTGTAGCTGCAGTTTCTGGTGAAAATATTGCTTCTCATAAACCTGCAAGTCAAAGTTCAATTGCCTATGGAGGAGAAGCTTCTAGAGCGGTTGATGGAAATCGAGATAACGCATGGAACCACCGTTCCGTTACCCATACAGATTTTCAAGATCATTCTTGGTGGAAAGTTGATTTAGAGAAAGAAGAAGCAGTAGGAACTGTTCGTATTTACAATCGTGGAGATGGTGATGTAGCGAATCGTTTATCTAATTTCGATGTTATTTTATTGGATAAAGATGGGAATGAAGTAGCTCGTAAACATGTTGATAGTTTAAATAGCCAACCAACAGTTGATGTTCAATTCTCAGGAGATAATGCACGATATGTCAAAATTGAATTAAATAAATCTAAAACTCCTCTTAGTTTAGCAGAAGTTGAAGTATATCGTTCTGTAAAAGAAGAAAAAGTAGTAGAAAGTAAGAAAACAGAAAACAAAGTTAAAACAGATTTTACTGCAGAACTAAATAAATATTTGTTTGGTTTGAATTATGATAAAACAAATATTTTAACTAGACGAGGCGAGGCAATTGAAAATTACATGAATACAAGTACAAAACAACAAGGCAGTGAATTTGTAGTTGTAGAAAAAGTGAAGAAGAACCTTTCTAGTAGTCATGCTGATGTTGCTATTAATAGCAATGGAGATATTTACCTAGGTGCTTTGTTTAAAGCCAATCAAGACCTTCTAGAAAATAAACCACAACAAATTAGTTTAGATCGTAGCAAAGGTAGAATCAGTGTTGATTTACCAGGAATGGTAGGCGGAGATAGCTATGTAGATGCTAATCCAACTGCAAGTGGTATGCAAGAAGGTGTGAATACTCTGTTAAATCGTTGGCATGAAAAATATGCTGCGAAAAATCCTGCTCCAGCACGTATGCAGTACGAATCAACGTCTGCTTACAGCATGAATCAATTGAAAGCGAAATTTGGAAGTGACTTTGAAAAAGTTGGGGTTAATTTAAAAATTGACTTTGAAGCTGTTAACAAAGGTGAAAAACAAATTGAGGTAGTTGATTTTAAACAAATTTACTATACTGCAAACTTTGATGCTCCAAAAAATCCATCAGATGTATTTGCTCCAGGAGTAACAGTTGATCAATTGAAAGAACGTGGAATTGACGAAAATACTCCTCCTGTGTATGTATCAAGCGTGTCATACGGACGTCAAATGTATGTTAAGTTTGAAACAACAAGCAAGAGTACAGAATTGAAAGCAGCAATCAATGCTGTAATCAAGGGAGTACCTATTAAAGCTGAATCTGAATGGGCGCGTGTCTTGAAAAATACAACAGTAACAGTTTCAATTGTAGGTGGCAATGCTGATGGTGCTGCACGCGTTGTAACAGGTACGGTAGAAGACTTGAAGAAATTGATTCAAGAAGGAGCTACTTTTAGTACACAAAACCCTGCTGTTCCAATTTCTTACAAAACTGCATTTTTGAAAGATAATCAAGTAGCTACAATTCAAAGTAATACAGACTACATTGAAACAAAAGTGACTTCATACAAAAATGGTTACCTCAATTTACAACATAAGGGAGCTTATATTGCTCGTTACTATGTTTACTGGGATGAAGTGACTTACGATAAGGATGGTATTGAAAGTATTCGTTCACGTCAGTGGGAGCATAACGGTCAGAACAGAACTGCTGGCTTCCAAACTGAACTTCAATTTAAAGGAAACGTTCGTAATATACGAGTGAAGATTCAAGAAAAAACAGGTCTTGCTTGGGAACCATGGCGTACTGTTTACAATCGTACCGATCTTCCTCTAGTCCAAAAACGTACCATTATTAATTCAGGTACAACAATCAGACCAAAATATGAAGAAAAAGTTGAAAATAATTAATTCTCAATTGTAAAACAATTAGTTATATTAATGAACTGAACCCCAAAAGTTAGCTCAAATTCTAATTCTTGGGGTGTTTTTCTGTGTCTTGTTTTAGGAATACAGGATGCATATAGAGTAGATTGAAATAAGATATAAACAAATTGATTAGGAAAGTCAAATTTATTTCTAGAAATATTTGAACAGCTACAATGTATTATTCCATACTCAACATACTATATATTAATTATTCATATGAATTTAATTCTCGATGAAGAGCTCTATTTTAGGAATCATTTTCTAGTTTCTTTAGGCAACCATCTCCGAATGAACTTCTTGTAATTCTCATTAGTTTCCTTTTTCTATAAAATCGACTTTTTACTCAGGCTCTTCAAAAAGATGTTTAATGAGGTTAAAATTGTTAAATTTGAGCATAATATCTTGTAAAAAATTCTAAAATCCTATAAAATAAAAAGCGGTGGAGGAGTTTATGAATGTAAATCAGATTGTACGGATTATTCCTACTTTAAAAGTTAATAATAGAAAATTAAATGAAACATTTTATATTGAAACCCTTGGCATGAAGGCCTTGTTAGAAGAGTCGGCCTTTCTGTCACTAGGGGATCAAACAGGTCTAGAAAAGCTGGTTTTAGAAGAAGCTCCAAGTATGCGTACTCGTAAAGTAGAGGGAAGAAAAAAGCTGGCTAAACTGGTTATCAAGGTGGAAAATCCCTTGGAAATCGAATGTCTCTTATCTAAAACAGATTCGATTCATCGATTATATAAAGGTCAAAATGGCTACGCTTTTGAAATTTACTCTCCAGAAGATGATTTGATTTTGATTCATGCGGAAGATGATAGAGCAAGTCTAGTAGAAGTAGGAGAAAAACCTGAATTTCAAACAAATTTGGAATCAATTTCTTTAAGTAAATTTGAGATTTCTATGGAATTACATCTCCCAACGGATGTAGATAGTTTCTTGGAACTATCTGAAGTTGGGACATCACTTGATTTTATCCCAGCTCAGGGGCAGGATTTGACTGTGGACAATATGGTTACTTGGGACTTGTCTATGCTTAAGTTCTTGGTTAATGAATTAGACATAGCAAGCCTGCGCCAGAAGTTTGAGTCTACAGAATATTTTATTCCTAAGTCTGAAAAATTCTTCCTTGGTAAAGATAGAAATAATGTTGAATTGTGGTTTGAAGAAGTATGAAGTGGACCAAGATTATTAAAAAAATAGAAGAACAAATCGAGGCAGGGATTTATCCCGGAGCCTCTTTTGCGTATTTTAAGGACCATCAATGGACGGAGTTCTATTTAGGCCAGAGTGACCCAGAGCATGGCTTGCAGACTGAGGCAGGACTAGTTTATGACCTAGCTAGTGTCAGCAAGGTTGTTGGAGTTGGCACAGTTTTTACTTTTTTGTGGGAAAAAGGCAAATTAGATATTGACAGACCGGTAACAGATTTTTTAGCTGAGAGTGATTATCCAGACATCACTATTCGCCAGCTCTTAACTCATGCTACAAATCTTGATCCTTTTATTCCCAATCGAAACCTTTTAGCAACTTCTGAATTAAAGGAAGCTATGTTTCATCTCAACAGACGAAGCCAGCTAACCTTTCTTTATTCGGATGTTCATTTTTTACTTTTGGGTTTTATTTTGGAAAGAATCTTTAATCAAGACCTAGATGTGATTTTACAAGAACAAGTTTTGAAACCTTGGGGAATGAATGAAACCCAGTTTGGGCCTGTTGAGCTTGCTGTTCCAACAGTCAGAGGTGTAGAGGCAGGCATAGTGCATGATCCCAAGGCTCGCCTCCTAGGCAGACATGCTGGTAGTGCTGGTTTGTTTTCGACTGTAAAGGATTTACAAGTCTTTGTAGAACACTATTTAAATGATGATTTTGCAAGAGACTTGAGTCAAAATTTTTCTCCTTTGGATGACAAGGAACGTTCTTTAGCATGGAATTTGGAAGGAGATTGGCTAGACCATACGGGCTATACAGGTACCTTTATCATGTGGAATCGTCAGAAGCAAGAAGCGGCTATTTTTCTATCGAATCGTACCTATGAAAAGGATGAGAGGGCTCAATGGATTTTAGACCGCAATCAAGTGATGGACTTGATTCGTAAAGAAGAGTAAGGAGAGACATGTCAAATAGTTTAAAAGGGACTCTATTAACAGTTGTTGCTGGTATTGCTTGGGGCTTGTCAGGAACGAGTGGCCAGTATCTGATGGCACACGGAATTTCGGCGTTGGTCTTGACCAACTTACGCCTTTTAATCGCCGGTGGAATTCTCATGTTCTTGGCTTATGCTACTGCAAAGGATAAAATGCTGACCTTTTTAAAGGATAGAAAAAGTTTGTTGTCTCTTCTCGTTTTTGCTCTGATTGGTCTTTTTCTCAATCAATTTGCCTATTTGTCTGCAATTCAGGAAACCAATGCAGGTACCGCAACAGTGCTTCAGTATGTTTGTCCTGTTGGGATTTTGATTTATAGCTGTATCAAAGATAAGGTGGCACCGACACTGGGAGAGATTATTTCAATCATATTAGCCATTGGAGGGACCTTCCTGATTGCAACTCATGGGCAGTTGGACCAGTTATCCATAACACCTACAGGCTTGTTCTGGGGGCTCTTTTCTGCTCTGACTTACGCACTTTATATTATTTTGCCAATAGCCTTGATTAAGAAGTGGGGGAGCAGCTTGGTCATTGGTGTGGGAATGGTCATAGCAGGTTTGGTCGCACTTCCTTTTACAGAAGTTCTACAGGCTGATATCCCGACTAGTATTGATTTTCTCCTTGCGTTTGCGGGTATTATCCTTATCGGGACTGTCTTTGCCTATACAGCCTTTTTAAAGGGAGCCAGTTTGATTGGACCAGTTAAGTCAAGCTTGTTGGCTTCAATTGAGCCAATTTCAGCGGTTTTCTTTGCCTTTCTAATCATGAATGAACAATTTTATCCCATTGATTTTCTTGGTATGGCAATGATATTAGTTGCTGTAACTCTGATTTCTTTGAAAGATTTACTCTTGGAAAAATAAAAAGACTCTTTGTCCGTGATGACAGAGAGTTTTTGCCTAGTAATCTAATTGTTTTCAAGATAAAATTCAAAACGTTCGCCTACATATTGACTTTTTACGTATTCAAAAGCTGTCCCATCTTCTAGGTAGGAAACCTGAGTCAAACCAAGAATAGCATGGCCTTTTTCAACTTCCAAATAGTGAGCAATTTTTTCCTTAGCGAGGCGAGCATAAATAGTCTGCTGTGATTTGCCAATACGGTAGCCATATTTTTGTAGTGTTTGGAAGAAATGACTGGTGATTTCTTCTTTTTTAAAGTTCTTAATAAATTTTTCTGGAATAGAAGCAACTTCATAAACCAGGGGAACTTTGTCGGCATAGCGGACACGTTCCATTCGGATAATGTTTTCGGTTGGAGAAATTCCTAACTTGGCAACTTCTTGCTCATTAGGAATAGTTTTTCTGTAGGAAATGAGTTGGCTAGAGGGAACTTTTCCTTGGGACTTAACAATTTCAGTAAAACTGGTTGTCCCTCGCATCTTTTCTTGTACTCGAGTACTGGAGACAAAGGTGCCACTTCCAACACGGCGCTCAAGAACACCTTCTTCGACCAAGAGGGAAATTGCTTGGCGGAGGGTCATGCGGCTGACCTCAAATTGTTCAGCCAAATCTCTTTCACTCGGCAGCCTCTCACCAATGGACCAACGGTGCTCGTCAATATCCTTTTTTATCTGATCGTGGATTTTCATATAAGCTGGTAGCATGTTTTCACTTCATTTCTATCTTTTCTCTATTGTACCCCAATAAACGAGAAAAAGTCAAACTTCGCCTTGTTTAGTTGGTAATTCGCCCTTATTTGTGATAGAATATTGGAAAAAGATATTTCTTTTGAGAAAGGAAAAAGATGAGCAACATTTCAACTGATTTGCAAGATGTAGAAAAAATCATCGTATTGGACTATGGTAGCCAGTACAACCAGCTGATTTCACGCCGTATCCGTGAGATTGGTGTTTTTTCAGAACTAAAAAGCCATAAAATTTCAGCTGCTGAAGTTCGTGAAATCAATCCTGTAGGAATTATCCTTTCAGGTGGACCAAACTCTGTATACGAAGATGGTTCATTCGATATTGACCCAGAAATCTTCGAACTGGGAATTCCTATTTTGGGAATCTGTTACGGTATGCAGTTATTAACCCATAAATTTGGAGGAAAAGTTGTTCCTGCAGGTGATGCTGGAAATCGTGAATACGGTCAATCAACCCTAACACACACACCATCAGCGCTTTTTGAATCAACACCTGATGAACAGACTGTATTGATGAGCCATGGTGATGCGGTTACTGAGATTCCTGCTGACTTTGTTCGTACAGGTACATCAGCTGACTGCCCATATGCAGCCATTGAAAATCCAGACAAACACATTTACGGTATCCAATTCCACCCAGAAGTTCGTCATTCTGTATACGGTAATGACATTCTTCGTAACTTTGCCCTTAACATCTGTAAGGCTAAAGGCGACTGGTCAATGGATAACTTCATTGATATGCAGATTCAAAAAATTCGTGAAACCGTCGGTGATAAACGTGTCCTTCTTGGCCTTTCAGGTGGGGTTGACTCATCTGTTGTTGGGGTTCTTCTCCAAAAAGCGATTGGTGATCAATTGATCTGTATTTTTGTGGACCACGGTCTTCTTCGTAAAGGAGAAGCTGATCAAGTTATGGACATGCTTGGTGGTAAGTTTGGTTTGAATATCGTCAAAGCAGACGCTGCAAAACGCTTCCTTGACAAACTTGCTGGTGTTTCTGACTCTGAACAAAAACGTAAAATCATCGGTAACGAGTTTGTCTATGTCTTTGATGATGAAGCAAGCAAGCTTAAAGATGTGAAATTCCTTGCTCAAGGAACTCTTTATACAGACGTTATCGAGTCTGGTACGGATACAGCTCAGACGATCAAGTCACACCACAACGTTGGTGGTCTTCCAGAAGACATGCAGTTTGAATTGATTGAACCACTCAATACTCTTTATAAAGATGAGGTTCGTGCTCTTGGTACAGAGCTTGGTATGCCAGACCACATCGTATGGCGCCAACCATTCCCAGGACCAGGTCTTGCGATCCGTGTCATGGGTGAAATTACTGAGGAGAAACTTGAAACTGTTCGTGAATCAGATGCTATCCTTCGTGAAGAAATTGCCAAAGCTGGTCTTGACCGCGATATCTGGCAATACTTCACTGTTAACACAGGCGTTCGTTCAGTTGGTGTTATGGGTGACGGTCGTACGTATGACTACACAATTGCAATCCGTGCTATCACCTCTATTGATGGTATGACTGCTGACTTTGCCAAAATTCCATGGGAAGTTCTTCAAAAAATCTCAGTACGTATCGTAAACGAAGTGGATCATGTTAATCGTATCGTCTACGATATTACAAGTAAACCACCTGCAACAGTTGAGTGGGAGTAGTCGTTTAAGGACTAGATTATTCCATGTAGTTTAATTAGCCAGTATCTTTGGATACTGGTTTTTACTTTATCGGCTCTTTTTACTACTTGTTTCAACTGCTGAAAGATTAGAATTGTCAAAACAATCTGTCCAGGCTTGATTTTATGGCTTATTTACTATAAAATGAGAAGGAAAAACGTCAAACTTTTATATTGCAAATAGGAGAAAACATGACAAAAACATTAAAACGTCCTGAGGTTTTATCACCTGCAGGGACTTTAGAGAAGCTAAAGGTAGCTGTTCAGTATGGAGCAGATGCTGTCTTTATCGGTGGTCAGGCCTATGGTCTTCGTAGCCGTGCTGGAAACTTTACCTTTGAACAGATGGAAGAAGGTGTTCAGTTTGCGGCTAAGTATGGTGCCAAGGTCTATGTAGCTGCCAACATGGTTATGCACGAAGGAAATGAAGCTGGTGCTGGTGAGTGGTTCCGTAAACTGCGTGATATCGGAATCGCGGCAGTTATCGTGTCTGATCCTGCCTTGATTATGATTGCAGCGACAGAAGCGCCTGGTCTTGAAATCCACCTCTCTACCCAAGCCAGTGCCACTAACTATGAAACGCTTGAGTTCTGGAAAGAATTGGGCTTGACTCGTGTCGTTTTGGCGCGTGAGGTTTCGATGGAAGAATTAGCTGAAATCCGCAAACGTACTGATGTAGAAATTGAAGCCTTTGTCCACGGAGCCATGTGTATTTCTTACTCTGGTCGTTGTACTCTTTCAAATCACATGAGTATGCGTGATGCTAACCGTGGTGGTTGCTCTCAGTCTTGTCGTTGGAAATACGACCTTTACGATATGCCATTTGGTCAAGAACGCAAGAGCTTGAAAGGTGAAATTCCTGAAGAATTTTCAATGTCAGCCGTTGATATGTCTATGATTGACCATATTCCAGATATGATTGAAAATGGAGTGGACAGTCTTAAGATTGAAGGGCGTATGAAGTCTATTCACTACGTATCAACAGTAACCAACTGCTACAAGGCGGCTGTGGATGCATATCTTGAAAGTCCTGAAAAGTTTGAAGCTATTAAACAAGATTTGGTGGACGAAATGTGGAAGGTTGCTCAACGTGAATTGGCAACAGGTTTCTACTACGGTACACCATCTGAAAATGAGCAATTGTTTGGTGCTCGTCGTAAAATTCCTGAGTACAAGTTTGTTGCTGAAGTGGTTTCTTATGATGATTCGACACAAACAGCAACTATTCGTCAACGGAACGTTATTAACGAAGGAGACCAAGTTGAGTTTTACGGCCCAGGTTTCCGTCATTTTGAAACGTATATCGAAGATTTGCATGATGCCAAAGGCAATAAAATCGACCGCGCTCCAAATCCAATGGAACTCTTGACTATTAAGGTGCCTCAACCCGTTCAAGCAGGAGACATGGTTCGTGCATTGAAAGAAGGACTCATCAATCTTTATAAGGAAGATGGAACCAGCGTCACAGTTCGTGCTTAATAAACATATAGGAGATGAAAGCTTTCTAGTTGCTTTCCCTTTAATCCTACTTACTAAAAGAGCATTAGGTTAAAGAAAATAGATAAATTTCCATCCGAGACTTCATCTCGGATTTTTTCAATATTTTTCAGAAAGGTCTAGATAATGGTCGGATTTATTACAAGTTTTTTACAAAGTTTTCTATATAATAGACTCAAAAATAGTAAAATTGTAAATAATTTTCATTAAACGCTTTCAATGTTAGTAAAAAGTTGACAAATCCAATTTTTAGGACTAAACTAAGTAAGTAAATTTTAATTAAAAGGAGAATTCGTCATGAATTTAACATTTTTCGGTCTATGTCTTGCCTGTATGGGTGTATCTCTCGGTGAGGGTGTGTTGATGAATGGTTTGTTGAAATCAGTAGCTCGCCAACCAGATATTATCGCTGAGTTTCGTAGCTTGATGTTTTTAGGGGTTGCCTTTATTGAAGGAACTTTCTTCGTAACTCTTGTCTTCTCATTTATCATTAAATAACGAAATATAAATTGGAGAAGGGAGAATGTTAGATGGAAGAAAGTATCAATCCAACCATCAATATTGGTCCTGTTACCTTTGATTTAACTTTGACAGCCTTGACTTTGCTGTCTGTGTTTCTGATTTTTGCATTTATCTATTGGGCAAGTCGTAATATGACCTTGAAACCCAAAGGTAAACAAAATGTACTAGAGTATCTCTATGATTTTGTAATTGGATTTACAGAACCTAACCTTGGTTCCCACTACATGAAAGATTACTCACTCTTTTACTTATGCTTATTTCTTTTTATGGTCATCGCCAATAATCTTGGTTTGATGGCTAAACTTCAAACAACAGATGGAACAAACCTTTGGACATCGCCAACTGCAAATCTTTCATTTGACCTTGTCTTGTCTTTCTGTATTATTGTGATGGCGCACATTGAGGGGATTCGTCGTCGTGGGATTAAACAATACCTAAAAGGTTTTGTAACTCCTGCATTTATGACACCGATGAATCTACTTGAAGAAGTCACGAATTTCCTTTCTCTCGCTTTGCGGATTTTTGGGAATATCTTTGCAGGTGAAGTAATGACAAGCTTACTTCTTTTACTTTCACATCAGGCTATTTTTTGGTATCCAATCGCATTTGGGACAAACTTAGTTTGGACTGCATTTTCCGTGTTCATTTCTTGTGTACAGGCCTATGTCTTTACACTATTATCCTCTATGTACCTAGGAAATAAAATTAATGATGAAGAGTAGAAAGGAGTAACTGATGCACGTAACAGTAGGTGAATTAATTGGTAATTTTATTTTAATCGCTGGCTCTTTTATCCTTTTGCTAGTCTTGATTAAAAAATTTGCATGGTCTAATATTACCGGCATTTTCGAAGAAAGAGCTGAAAAAATTGCTTCAGACATTGACAGAGCTGAAGAAGCCCGTCAAAAAGCAGAAGTGTTGGCTCAAAAACGCGAAGATGAATTGGCTGGTAGCCGTAAAGAAGCTAAGACAATCATTGAGAATGCGAAAGAAACAGCTGAGAAAAGTAAGGCTAGTATTTTAGCAGATGCTAAACTAGAAGCAGGACGCTTAAAAGAAAAAGCAAACCAAGAAATTGCTCAAAACAAAGCTGAAGCTTTACAAAGCGTTAAGGGTGAGGTAGCAGATTTGACAATCAGCTTGGCTGGTAAAATCATCTCACAAAACCTTGATGGTCATGCCCATAAAGAACTCATTGATCAGTATATCGATCAGCTAGGAGAAGCTTAATGGACAAGAAAACAGTAAAGGTAATTGAAAAATACAGCATGCCTTTTGTCCAATTGGTACTTGAAAAAGGAGAAGAAGACCGTATCTTTTCAGACTTGACTCAAATCAAGCAAGTTGCTGAAGAAACAGGTTTACCTTCTTTTTTAAAAAAAGTGGCCGTAGACGAGTCTGATAAAGAAAAAACAATTGCGTTCTTCCAAGACTCTGTGTCACCTTTATTGCAAAACTTGATCCAGGTTCTTATCTACAATCACAGAGCAAATCTTTTTTATGATGTGCTTGTAGATTGCTTGAACCGACTTGAAAAAGAAACAAATCGATTTGAAGTGACGATTACGTCAGCTCATCCTTTAACTGATGAACAGAAGAGTCGCTTGCTCCCTTTGATTGAGAAAAAAATGTCTCTGAAAGTGCGGAGTGTAAAAGAACAAATCGATGAAAGTCTCATTGGTGGTTTTGTCATTTTTGCCAATCACAAGACAATTGATGTGAGTATTAAACAACAACTTAAAGTTGTTAAAGAAAATTTGAAATAGAAAGTGGTGTTCTTTTGGCAATTAACGCACAAGAAATCAGCGCTTTAATTAAGCAACAAATTGAAAATTTCAAACCCAATTTTGATGTGACTGAAACAGGTGTTGTAACCTATATCGGGGATGGTATCGCGCGTGCTCACGGCCTTGAAAATGCCATGAGTGGAGAGTTGTTAATCTTTGAAAACGGCTCTTATGGGATGGCTCAAAACTTGGAGTCAACTGACGTCGGTATTATCATCCTAGGTGACTTTACAGATATCCGTGAAGGCGATACAATCCGCCGTACAGGGAAAATCATGGAAGTCCCAGTAGGTGAGAGTCTGATTGGTCGTGTTGTGGACCCACTTGGTCGTCCAGTTGACGGTCTTGGAGAGATCCACACTGATAAAACTCGTCCAGTAGAAGCGCCAGCTCCTGGTGTTATGCAACGTAAGTCTGTATCAGAACCATTGCAAACTGGTTTGAAAGCTATTGACGCCCTTGTACCGATTGGTCGTGGTCAACGTGAGTTGATTATCGGTGACCGTCAGACAGGGAAAACAACCATTGCGATTGATACAATTTTGAACCAAAAAGGTCAAGATATGATCTGTATTTATGTCGCGATTGGACAAAAAGAATCAACAGTTCGTACGCAAGTAGAAACACTTCGTCAGTACGGTGCCTTGGATTACACAATCGTTGTGACAGCCTCTGCTTCACAACCTTCTCCATTGCTTTTCCTAGCTCCCTATGCTGGGGTTGCTATGGCGGAAGAATTTATGTACCAAGGTAAGCATGTTTTGATTGTTTATGATGATTTATCAAAACAAGCGGTTGCGTATCGTGAACTCTCTCTCTTGCTTCGTCGTCCTCCAGGTCGTGAAGCCTTCCCAGGGGATGTTTTCTACCTTCATAGTCGTTTGCTTGAGCGCTCAGCTAAGGTTTCTGATGAACTTGGTGGTGGATCAATTACAGCCCTACCATTTATCGAGACACAAGCAGGAGATATCTCTGCCTATATCGCAACCAACGTGATTTCTATCACTGATGGACAAATCTTCCTTGGCGATGGTCTCTTCAATGCGGGTATTCGTCCAGCCATCGATGCGGGTTCATCTGTATCTCGTGTAGGTGGTTCTGCACAAATCAAAGCTATGAAAAAGGTTGCTGGTACACTTCGTATCGACCTTGCTTCATACCGTGAGTTGGAAGCCTTCACTAAGTTTGGTTCTGACTTGGATGCAGCAACGCAGGCTAAGTTGAACCGTGGACGTCGTACCGTTGAGGTCTTGAAACAACCTGTTCACAAACCATTACCTGTTGAGAAACAAGTAACCATTCTCTATGCTTTGACACATGGTTTCTTGGATACTGTTCCAGTAGATGATATCGTTCGTTTTGAGGAAGAGTTCCATGCCTTCTTTGATGCTCAACATCCAGAGATTTTGGAAACAATTCGTGATACAAAAGACTTGCCAGAAGAAGCAGTCTTGGATGCTGCGATTACAGAGTTTCTCAATCAAACCAGCTTCCAATAAGAATAGAGGTGTCAGATGGCAGTATCTCTAAATGATATTAAAACAAAAATCGCCTCAACAAAAAATACGAGTCAAATCACTAATGCCATGCAAATGGTTTCGGCTGCTAAGCTAGGTCGTTCTGAAGAAGCTGCTCGCAACTTCCAAGTTTACGCTCGGAAAGTTCGCAAGCTCTTGACAGATATCCTTCATGGTAATGGATCTGGTGGCTCAACCAATCCGATGTTGATTAGTCGTCCAGTTAAGAAGACAGGCTATATCGTCATTACTTCAGACCGCGGTTTGGTTGGAGGTTATAATTCCTCTATTCTGAAAGCTGTTATGGAGTTGAAAGAAGAATACCATCCAGACGGTAAAGGCTTTGAAATGATCTGTATCGGTGGAATGGGAGCTGACTTCTTTAAAGCTCGCGGTATTCAACCACTTTATGAGTTACGTGGCTTGGCGGATCAACCTAGCTTTGATGAAGTTCGTAAGATTATTTCAAAAACAGTTGAAATGTACCAAAATGAACTTTTTGATGAACTCTATGTCTGCTACAACCACCATGTCAATACGCTAACCAGTCAAATGCGTGTGGAACAAATGCTTCCGATTGTTGACTTGGATCCCAATGAAGCGGATGAAGACTACAGCTTGACTTTTGAATTGGAAACCAGCCGAGAAGAAATTTTGGAGCAGTTGTTGCCTCAGTTTGCAGAAAGTATGATTTACAGGGCTATTATCGATGCCAAGACAGCTGAAAATGCTGCTGGTATGACAGCTATGCAAACAGCGACAGATAATGCTAAGAAAGTCATTAATGATTTGACAATTCAGTATAACCGTGCCAGACAGGCGGCGATTACACAAGAAATTACAGAAATCGTAGCAGGAGCTAGTGCCTTAGAATAGGCTCTAGTCCAGCTCGTATGAAAATGAACTTATACTCAATGAAAATCAAAGAGCAAANNACTTGAGTACGGTAAGGCGACGCTGACGTGGTTTGAATTTGATTTTCGAAGAGTATTAGGACCTAGTTGAGCTAGGAACCGACAGTATCTTATATAGAATAGGAGAAGGAGATGAGTTCAGGTAAAATTGCTCAGGTTATCGGTCCCGTTGTAGACGTCTTGTTTGCAGCAGGGGAAAAACTTCCTGAGATTAACAATGCACTTGTCGTCTACAAAAATGACGAAAGAAAAACAAAAATCGTCCTTGAAGTAGCCTTGGAGTTGGGAGATGGTATGGTCCGTACTATCGCCATGGAATCAACAGATGGGTTGACTCGTGGAATGGAAGTATTGGATACAGGTCGTCCAATCTCTGTACCAGTAGGTAAAGAAACTTTGGGACGTGTCTTCAACGTTTTGGGAGATACCATTGACTTGGAAGCTCCTTTTACAGAAGACGCAGAGCGTCAGCCAATTCATAAAAAAGCTCCAACTTTTGATGAGTTGTCTACCTCTTCTGAAATCCTTGAAACAGGGATTAAGGTTATCGACCTTCTTGCCCCTTATCTTAAAGGTGGTAAGGTTGGACTTTTCGGTGGTGCCGGAGTTGGTAAAACCGTCTTAATCCAAGAATTGATTCACAACATTGCCCAAGAACACGGTGGTATTTCAGTATTTACTGGTGTTGGGGAACGTACTCGTGAGGGGAACGACCTTTACTGGGAAATGAAAGAATCAGGTGTTATCGAGAAAACAGCCATGGTATTTGGTCAGATGAATGAGCCACCAGGAGCACGTATGCGTGTTGCCCTTACTGGTTTGACAATTGCTGAATACTTCCGTGATGTAGAAGGCCAAGATGTACTTCTCTTTATCGATAATATTTTCCGTTTCACTCAGGCTGGTTCAGAAGTATCTGCCCTTTTGGGTCGTATGCCATCAGCCGTTGGTTACCAACCAACACTTGCTACAGAAATGGGTCAATTGCAAGAACGTATCACATCAACCAAGAAGGGTTCTGTAACCTCTATCCAGGCTATCTATGTGCCAGCGGATGACTATACTGACCCAGCGCCAGCAACAGCCTTCGCTCACTTGGATTCTACAACAAACTTGGAACGTAAGTTGGTACAATTGGGTATCTACCCAGCCGTGGATCCACTTGCTTCAAGCTCACGTGCCTTGGCACCTGAAATCGTTGGAGAAGAGCACTATGCAGTTGCTGCTGAAGTAAAACGTGTCCTTCAACGTTACCATGAGTTGCAAGATATCATTGCTATCCTTGGTATGGATGAGCTTTCTGATGAAGAAAAGACCTTGGTGGCTCGTGCCCGTCGTATCCAGTTCTTCTTGTCACAAAACTTCAACGTTGCGGAACAATTTACTGGTCAGCCAGGTTCTTATGTTCCAGTTGCTGAAACTGTTCGTGGCTTTAAGGAAATCCTTGATGGTAAACATGACCAGTTACCAGAAGATGCCTTCCGTGGTGTAGGTTCTATCGAAGATGTGATTGCAAAAGCTGAAAAAATGGGATTTTAAGAGGTGATCTATGGCTCAGTTAACTGTCCAGATCGTGACACCAGATGGTCTCGTCTATGATCACCATGCCAGCTATGTATCAGTTCGAACTCTGGATGGTGAGATGGGGATCTTGCCACGACATGAAAATATGATTGCGGTTTTAGCAGTTGATGAAGTAAAGGTAAAACGTATTGATGATGAAGATCACGTGAACTGGATTGCAGTAAACGGAGGCGTTATTGAAATTGCCAATAATACCATCACAATTGTTGCTGATTCTGCAGAACGTGCTCGTGATATCGATGTTAGCCGTGCGGAACGTGCTAAGCTTCGTGCGGAGCGAGAAATCGAAGAAGCCCACGAAAAACACTTGATTGATCAAGAGCGTCGTGCTAAGATTGCTTTGCAACGTGCTATTAATCGTATCAATGTCGGAAAAAGACTATAAGAAAAATGAACTTGAGTTACCAAGTTCATTTTTTATGTTTTCTTAAGGAGCAAAACTGATGCAGACCGCTTCTGGTACATGGAAGTCGTTGGAAAGTTCTGCAAGACGACCAGTTTCAGGATTGCGTTTAAAGACGGTTGCATTGTCAGAGTCTTGATGGACAGCAATGACAAATTCTTGGTCTGGTGTCAAATCAAAATCACGTGGAGTCTGACCATGAGTCGGAACGATTTCTAACAACTCTAAGCTACCGTCTGCAAGAATTGTATATACTGCGATAGAATCATGGCCACGGTTAGAAGCGTAGAGGTATTTACCATCTTTAGAGAGACGAATAGCAGCAGTACCATTAAAGCCTTCATAACCGTCTGGTAGAGTTGAAATGACCTGCATGCGTTCAAATTCGCCAACACCATCGTAGATTAGAACCTCGATAGTACTATTGAGTTCACAAATCAGATAAGCGATTTTATAGTGGTTATGGAAAATGATATGACGTGAGCCTGCTCCTGGCTGGCTGTGATAGGTATAGAGTTTAGATAATTTCCCTTCTTGATCAAGGTCGTAGGTGATGACTTGGTCAGTTCCCAAGTCACAGGTCACTAGATAGTGGTCAGGTGTTAAGTCTGTAAAGTGAACATGGGGCGAAGCTTGATTTTCATGTGGACCTTGGCCACTGTGTTGATCCACATCGCTAAGTAGGAGACTGCCATCTTCCTGACGTTTATAAACAAGGACCTGTCCCTTGTGGTAGTTTGCCGCGTATACTAAATCACGCTTTTCATCCACAGCAACATAACAGTGGGGAGCTCCTTCTTCCACGACATGATTTAATAAGGTTCCATCAGTTTGATAGGCTGCAATGCCCCCCTTATCATCTTGACTACCAACAGTGTATAAATGTTGGTGCTGGTCAAAGGCAAGGTAGGTTGGACTTGGCTCAGCTGCAAAAAGTTCTAGATTTGAAAGCTGCCCAGTTTCTGTATCAAAGTCTGCCTTGTAAATTCCTTGGGAAGTACGACGTGTGTAAGTTCCAAAATAAACAGTTTCTTTCATAACTTTACCTCTATAATAAAGATAAGACTATTATATCACAAAAATTGTAGTTAGAGAAACTCTCTAACACATCAGGTAAGTATAATAAAATATCGAATTTAGCTTGATTTCCTTTTGAAAAGTGCTATAATAATCCTATATAAATTGCAAAGGAGTTTTTTTATGAAAAAACGTGTTTTCTTAGCAGCTGGAGTTGCTGTACTCTCAGCAGCTGTTCTAGCAGCTTGTTCATCTGGTAATGGGAATAAGGAAGCAACTAAACCAGTTACTTATGCCTATGTATTTTCATCAGATCCTGCGAGTCTGGATTATACAGTTTCTGGGCAAAAGTCTACAAAACAGATTACTGGTAATGTCATTGATGGACTACTGGAAAATGATCAATACGGGAATCTAGTACCATCAGTTGCGGAAGATTGGACTGTTTCCAAAGATGGTTTGACTTATACCTATAAAATTCGTAAGGGTATCAAGTGGTATACCAATGAAGGCGAAGAATATGGAGAAGTTAAGGCTCAGGATTTTGTGACTGGTCTAAAACACGCAGCTGACAAGAAATCAGAAGGACTTTATCTTGTACAGGATTCTATTAAAGGATTAGATGACTATGTAAATGGGAAAACAACGGATTTTTCTACTGTTGGTGTAAAAGCAACAGACGATTATACTGTAGTCTATACTTTAAACCATCCAGAATCTTTCTGGAATTCGAAGACAACAATAGGAGTTCTTGCTCCTGTTAGCGAAGACTTTTTAACTTCTAAAGGAGATGACTTTGGTAAGGCGACGGATGTAACAAGCATTCTATATAATGGGGCTTATCTTCTCACAGGCCTTACATCTAAATCTTCTATTGAAATGACCAAAAACTCAAACTATTGGGATAAACAAAATGTCTTTATTGATGATATTAAGTTGTCTTACTTTGATGGTCAGGATGCAGACTCTCTTGGACGTGGTTTTGATGAAGGAAATTATCCTGCAGCACCTCTCTTTAAAAACTCTGCTAACTATGAACGCTTAAAAGAAAAATACAAAGATAACATTATCTATAGTCAACAGCAAGGAACTACTTTCTATATTTCGACCAATATTGACCGTGTTGCTTACAATCACACCGCTAAAACAAGTGATGCAGAAAAAACATCTACTAAGAAGGCCTTGCTGAACAAAGATTTCCGTCAATCCTTGGCTTTTGCTACAGATCGTAAAGCAGGGCTCTCTCAAGTATTTGGGGACGAAGTAGCACCGCGTAAATTACGTACAAGTTTAACACCTCCAACATTTGTACAAGTAGGAGAGCAGTCATTTGGGCAAGTAGCTAAGGCAGAATTGGATAAATTAGATGGTGTATGGAAAGATGTCAGTCTTGATGATGCCCAGGATTCACTTCATAATGTAGACAAGGCTAAAGCTAAATTGGAAGCTGCCAAGAAAACTCTTCAAGCTGATGGAGTACAGTTCCCTATTCATTTAGATATTCCAGTATCTTCTACTCGTCCACAGTTTGTGCGTCAAGCTCAATCTTATAAACAATCCGTCGAGGAAGCTCTTGGAGCAGACAATGTTGTAGTTGATATTCAACAAGTTTCTGATGATGAATTGGCAAGTATGACAATTCTAGCTACTTCTAATACCAATACTGACTGGGATATTAATGCAAATAGTGGATGGGGGCCTGATTACGCAGATCCATCAACTTATCTAGATATATTTGATCCAACATCTGGACCAAATCTTCTTGGTTCCTTAGGTGTAGCACCAGGTACAGACAACTCAGCAATCAAAGCAGTTGGTTTAGATAAGTTTAAAGAGTTACTTACGGATGCTAGTGCTGAGAAAACCAATCTTGAAAAACGATATGCCAAATATGCCAAAGCTCAAGCTTGGTTAACAGACAGTGCCTTGGTTATTCCTGTACACTCAGATGGTGCCCAAATGCTCGTAACGAAGAAAGTTCTAGGTACTGGTGCATATGGCTGGGTAGGTGATAAGACTAGTGAACATAGCTATAAATACCTTAAACTCCAAGATAAGATTGTCACTACTAAAGAAATGGATGAGTTCCGCAAGAAATTTGCTGATGAAAAAGCCAAATCAAACGCTGATTATCAGAAGAACTTAGACCGTCATATTCAAGACTAATCGAATCTCCTCTTTTGAGGGGATTTTTTATGTCGCTGTCTCCATGTAAGCACTTTAAAAAAGAGTTATTTTTTCCTAAAAATGATATAATGAGAGAACGATAGAAAGGAAGTATTTATGGAGCAAAAAGAGAAACATTTTAGCCTATCTTGGTTTTTCAAGTGGTTTTTGGATAACAAGGCCATTACGGTATTCTTAGTAACCTTGTTATTGGGACTCAATCTTTTTATTTTAAGTAAGATTAGTTTTTTATTTTCACCTGTTTTAGACTTTTTGGCGGTTGTGATGTTGCCAGTCATTCTGTCTGGTTTACTATACTATTTACTGAATCCCATTGTTGATTGGTTGGAGAAGCATAAGATTAATCGCGTTATAGCCATTAGTATTGTCTTTGTGATTATCGCCATCTTTATCATTTGGGGCTTGGCAGTAGCTATTCCAAATCTGCAACGTCAGGTCTTAACCTTTGCAAGAAATGTACCAATCTATCTCGAAGATGCAGACAGAGTTATTAATGATTTGGTCACCAAGCGTTTGCCAGATGATTTCAGACCTCAATTAGAGCAAGTTTTAACAAACTTCTCTAGTCAGGCTACAGTTTGGGCAAGTAAGGTTTCATCTCAGGCAGTCAATTGGGTGAGTGCCTTTATTAGTGGGGCATCTCAAGTGATTGTTGCCTTGATTATCGTTCCTTTCATGCTGTTTTACCTCTTGCGTGATGGGAAAGGTTTGCGTAACTATTTGACCCAATTCATGCCGACGAAATTGAAAGAACCTGTTGGACAGGTTTTGTCAGATGTGAATCAACAGTTGTCCAACTATGTTAGAGGGCAAGTAACAGTGGCTATTATTGTAGCAGTAATGTTTATGATTTTCTTCAAGATTATCGGTTTACGCTATGCAGTTACGTTGGGTGTTACTGCTGGTATTCTAAATCTGGTTCCTTATCTTGGTAGCTTCCTAGCCATGCTTCCTGCCCTAGTATTGGGCTTGATTGCTGGGCCAGTCATGCTTTTGAAAGTAGTGATTGTCTTTATCGTAGAACAAACTATTGAAGGCCGTTTTGTCTCTCCACTGATTTTAGGAAGTCAATTAAACATCCATCCCATTAATGTTCTCTTTGTATTGTTAACTTCAGGATCCATGTTTGGTATTTGGGGAGTCTTGCTCGGTATTCCAGTTTATGCCTCTGCTAAGGTTGTCATTTCAGCGATTTTTGAATGGTACAAGGTAGTCAGTGGTCTATATGAACTAGAGGGAGAGGAAGTCAAGAGTGAACAATAGTCAACAGATGTTACAGGCTTTGGAAGAGCAAGATTTAGTTAAGGCAGAACATTATTTCGTCAAAGCTTTAGAAAATGATCCAAGTGACCTTCTTTATGAATTAGCGATTTATCTAGAAGGAATTGGTTTCTATCCTCAGGCCAAGGAAATTTACCTGAAAATTGTAGAGGATTTTCCAGAGGTTCATCTTAATCTAGCTGCAATTGCTAGCGAGGATGGCCAAATCGAGGAAGCATTTGCCTATCTAGAGGAAATCCAAGCTGACAGTGACTGGTATGTTTCGGCTTTGGCTCTGAAAGCGGATCTTTATCAGATGGAAGGTTTGACAGATGTGGCGCGTGAGAAACTTCTGGAGGCTTTGACTTACTCAGAGGATCCTCTCTTGATATTGGGCTTGGCAGAGTTGGATAGTGAGTTGGAAAATTACCAAGAGGCTATTCAAGGCTATGCCCAGTTAGATAATCGTACTATTTATGAGCAAACGGGCATTTCTACCTATCAACGGATTGGATTTGCCTATGCCCAGTTAGGGAAATTTGAAACAGCTACAGAGTTTTTAGAAAAAGCTCTGGAGTTAGAATATGATGATTTAACAGCTTTTGAGTTAGCCAGTCTTTACTTTGATCAAGAAGAATACCAAAAAGCTGTCCTCTACTTTAAGCAGATCGATACCATTTCTCCTGAATTTGAAGGCTATGAGTATGGCTATAGCCAGGCCTTACATAAGGAACATCAAGCTCAAGAAGCCCTGCTTATCGCTAAGCAAGGCTTGGAGAAAAATCCCTTTGAAACTCGTCTCTTGCTAGCTGCTTCACAATTCTCTTATGAACTGCATGATGCTAGTGGTGCAGAAAATTATCTCCTTACTGCAAAAGAAGACGCTGAGGATACGGAAGAAATCTTACTCCGTCTAGCTACTATTTATCTAGAACAAGAGCGTTATGAGGATATTTTAGACTTACAAAGTGAGGAGCCAGAAAATCTCTTGACCAAGTGGATGATTGCTCGTTCCTATCAAGAAATGGACGATTTGGATACTGCCTATGAGCATTATCAAGAGTTAGCGGGAGATTTAAAGGATAATCCAGAGTTTCTGGAACACTATATCTACCTCTTGCGTGAATTGGGCTATTTTGAAGAAGCAAAAGTCAATGCACAAGCTTACTTAAAACTGGTTCCAGATGATGTACAAATGCAAGAATTGTATGAGAGATTATAACACTAAGTCTGGGAGAAAACTCAATTTCAATAGAAAATCAAGTAAATTTTCCTACAATAAAACGCATAATATCAAGTTTTTTTTGAACACCTGATACTGTACTGACCCCAAAAAG